>JAJFUG010000044.1 GCA_021372515.1 bacterium | reverse complement strand
GAGCTACCTGTTGACCGACGACATGGTCATGGACCTGGTGGCCTATTACCGGGACATTGACGGCAACCTGGCGACCAAGGAGTTCTTCCGGGACTACTGGAAATGGAAAACCGAGGAGCGCATCCGCGACTGGTTCACCGGTGCGACGAACCGCGACATGGGCAACATCAAGGGGGTGGACCTCACCCTGCGCAAGCGCTTCTCCAACAGCTTCGCGTTCAACCTGATGTATACCCTGCAGTTCTCGCGGACCACCGGCAGCGCGCCCAACACTCCCAGCCTGATCGGCAATCTCGACCCGGCCACGGGAGAGCATTACGTGTCGCCGGACGAGTTGCGGCCGATCGATAACGACCGCGCCCACAAGCTCACCTTCCAGTTCGACTACCTCTTCCCGGAGGATTACAGGAGCGGGACAGTGGCCAACACCATACTCGGGAATCTGCGGGCTTACGCGGTCCTTTCGCTGCAGAGCGGTGAGCCGCTCCTGGATATCGGTGGCTCGAACTGGACCCAATACGATGACCTGAGCCTGACCCGCGACGCCTCCGGCCGGCGGGTCGGCGGCCTGAATTTCTTCCGCGGCCGCTGGAACTACAATCTGGACCTGCGGTTCTCCAAGCAGTTCAGCCTCGGGGCGCAGCGCAGGGTGAGCGCGTTTGCCGAGGTCTTCAACGCTTTCAACAGCCGGGACAACCGTCCGTACCCGAGCGGCTACACGCTCGAGCCCTATGCCCACGAAACAGGTGGCGTGGACATGAAATGGTCGGACCTCTCTGTCGGTGACGCCAACCTGCCCCGGTTCAACGCCGACTTTGACGGCAACGGCATTCTAACCGTGAATGAGGCGGCCCTGGGAGCGATCGCCCAGTCGGTCATGGATGACACCATGGACAAGAGGATGTGGGGCCGGGCCAGACAGATCCGGACGGGACTGGAGCTGAATTTCTGATAGCCGCCGGACTTGCGGATTTCTTTCCCGGGGCCTGCCGGATATGCAGTCTGACAAAACCCGTCAATCAACGAGGACAATTCCTATGCATAAACACAAGTTTCCGATGATCTTCATCTTGGCTGTACTGTTGGTCAGCCTGGCCGGTCAGTCGGCGGCCGAGATGAAACAGTCGCGGACATCGCAGGGCAACAACCTGGGCTGGGACCTGGCGGTCGGCTGGTGCATGCCCTGGCGCAGCGGGAACCTGGCCTTTCCCAGGGGCTCGACCAATTTCATCACCAACGGCGGCTGGACCATCGGGTGCTACGGGTTCGCCGACCTGGACGGCGACGGGCTGCCCGGCGACACCATGGGCGTGGAACACATCCGCGACCAGATGCCGAACCTGTGCTCGATCGAGTCCCACGACCTGATCGAACAGTGGGCCGCCGCGGGGGAGATATATTCCCAATCCTCCAAAATCGCATACGCCCGGGTCTGGAGTTCCCTGGACAAGGATGAGCTGGCCCTGTGGCCGGCCGAGGGACGTGTCGGCCACACCGCCTCAGGCGCGCCGGACATCACCGAAAGCGGCGAGACCGTTTTCATGCACAGCGGCGACGTGTTCACCGACTGGGGCGGGCCGAACCTGGGCTTCTACATGGGCTGGACCCTGCGTTTCCTGGATTTCGCCGAAAGCAGCAACATGTGCTACGGCCATGTCTACATGGAAAACGCCAGCGAATACATGAAGTACAACTCGGTTCCCGAATACGCCGGGATCGGCAGCGCCAACCCGGACGGCTTCACCTGGAATGGCCTGCTGATGATCAATCATATGCGCGGTATCAGCTACAACGGCTCGAATGTCGGCACCTGGGCCATCCACCCGGAGAAGAAGATCACCGTCGTGTATCCCACGACGCCATCCTTCGGCGCTTTCACCCCGCCTGTCGCCCCGCTGCTGGGTTTCAAGATGGTCAACCCGCCGCGCGACAAAAACGGCGAACAGATGGACCTTTCTGTCCTGCACACCCACAACCAGGGCGGTTCGGAGTTCGGATTTTCGGGCACCAAGCAGATCTTTGTCGGGTTCACCTACGGCCAGGGCTACCGTGCGGCGATGGACGTACCGCAGGGCTGGTACGAGGGCGTGACCAACCCCGTAACAGGCAGGTCCATGGTCGGCGCCTGGCCGGGCCGGATCGGGCCGGAGGACTCGCGCTACAACCAGTGGGTCTGGGGCGGGAACGGCACCTGGCTGATCTACACCTGTTACGGTGAGCTGCACGACATCGCCCCGCGGGACACCGTTGTCTTTGATTTCGCCTACATGCTCAGCCCCCCGGGACTGAGCTCCTACATCCGTCCAGACCTGGACGTGGCCAACATGGATGATCCTATGATGCAGAACGTGCTGGCGCCGATGGAGCACTATGCCGAGGTGGCCGATCTGGTGATCAACAGCGGTTATTCCTTGCCCTCGGCGCCCCAGGCCCCGCCCCTGACCATCATTCCCGGAGACCGCCAGGTGACAGTCACCTGGAGCGATATCAACCTTCAGACCCCCGATCCCTATTACTACTTCCTGGAAGCCAACGGGCTCAACCCCAACGGCTATTACCGGGAGTACGATTTCGAGGGCTTCCGGGTCTACCGCAGCTTTGTCGGGCCCAGCGACTCCCATTCGGAACTGCTGGCCGATTTCAACAAGACCGCCAACAACCTTCAGTTCTATTATATCGACAGGCTCGAGGACGACAAGCCCTATTTCCGCATGAAAAACGGGATGAAAGTCTGGTATGCGGTGCAGGCTTACGATATCAACTACGATCCGGTGAACGACAAGGCGTTCAGCCTGCCGCCCGATTCGATTGTCGGCGGCAAGACCTGGAACAGGACCGGGGACCAGCTTTATGCCGTGGTCCCGCGCAGCGAGGCCAGCAATTTCAAGAGCGCCTCGATGGGCGAGGTGACTTTCAGCCCGAGCGGCGGCGGCGCCTATACCGCCGAGACGACAGCCAGTCTGGCCGGCGATGGCAGCGGCAAGCTCACCGAGCCGCCCAAGCTGCTGGCCCCGTCGCTCAAGGAGCTCAAGTTCGTGCCGGTGAACAACGAGAAGATCACCGCGGATAAAACGATCAGCATCTCGGTCACCGGGATGAATTCCTACGACATGGGCTGCCCGGGCAACTACCCGGCCGGCACTCGTGAGCTGGCCTTAACCGACGGCGCGGTGACCACCCTGTCGCAGACCCTCAAGGGCGGCGGCGACAACGTGCAGAGCGCCACTTTCCTGGGGCCGGTGGATACCGACGGTGTCGGCTATTCGGTGGAGACCTCTTTCCAGGGGCTGACCAACGTAAGCGTCTGGAACCGGGTGTATTTCGATATCGACCCGGGCATGTACACCGGCGGGGATTTGTACCTGCCCAGCGCGCGCGGCTGCGGGGTGACGGTGGACCGCGGCACCTCCCCGACCAACGTGGGTTTCGTGCGGAGCGGCGTGTTCGAGATCGTCTGGAAAGATGCGGGAGGCGGCGACCTGACTCTCGAAGTGACGGACCTGACGCGCGGCATTCCGGTGCCGTTCACCCGGTTCTGCGACACCTACGGCTGGGGTTTCCAGGTCCAGGCCGATTTCGGCGGCGAGATTGGCGGTAAACGGACCGTGGGCGGCCGGGGCAATTATTTCGACCAGGCCTTTGTGGACCGTATCCCGCAGGACCAGCGCACGGCGAAGATGCTGGACAAGATGCCCTCGGACAACACGCTCGAATTCGCGCTCTGGGTCAACGGCTGCCTGTGGAGCGTCTCCAAAGGCGCCGGCAACGGCGGCGACGGGATCGTCATGCCCGCGCCGGGCACGGTCTGGAAAGCCACCAACGCTTTCGGCGCCTGGAACGCCGACAAGACGGTGTTCACGCAGTACGCCGACATGCCTTTCGAGGGCGACAAGTGGACCATCCAGATCAAGAAAAGCTCGATGGATGCGGAGGACGCCGACCTGAGCAAGATCAAGGTGGCGCCGAACCCCTACCTGGCCAGCTCGTTCCTCGACCTGTCTCCGTCCAACCGCCGCATCGAGTTCATCAACCTGCCCAGCTCTTGCACGATCAGGATTTACTCCCTGGGCGGGGTGCTGGTCAACGTGCTGAACCACATCGGCCACAACCGTCAGGGCTGGGGTGAATACACCGACTGGGACCGTCTGACCCAAAGCCAGCCCAATGTCTACCACGGCTATGACAACCACGGCGGCACCGAGCCCTGGAACATGCGGAACCGTTTCGGCCAGCTGGTGGCCAGCGGCCTCTATTTCTACCATGTGACTGATTCGAGGAACAAGACCTATACCGGCCGGTTCTACATCGTCAACTGAACCGGCTCAGGCGACAGCCGGGACGGATGTTACGAGTCCATTCCTCGATGAAGATACGGAGGTAATCATATGTTGAAGAAATCGGCCATCAGCGGCTCGATAACTGTTTTCCTGCTCTTTTGCCTGGCCGGCGTGCCGTTGCTGGCCCAGGGGGTATCGAATCAGGATTACAGCGGTCTGGATAAATATCTTACCGAGGGTCGGCAAAAGGACGCCTCATTTGCCGGAGTGCGTGCGGCCGAGTTCCTGACCATCCCTGTCGGCGCGCGCGGTATCGCCATGGGGAGCGCCTACTCGGCTGTCACCGACGATATCGCCTCCATCTGGTGGAACCCGGCCGGGCTGGGTTTCCTGGAGCACAGGGAGATGATGCTGACCCTGGTTGACTACACCATGGACCTGGTTTACAGCTATGGAGCGTTCGCCGCGCCGGTCGGCGACGGCCGGGTGACCGTGGGGGCGTTTTTCGGCTACCTGGACATTCCGGACATGGAGGTGACCACCGTGTCCAGCCCGCAGGGCACGGGGAGATATTTCTCGGCCTACGATTTCCAGATGGGCGGCGCGCTGGCTTTCAATTTCTCGGACCGTTTCAGCGGCGGGCTCAACGTCAAGTACGTCCATCAGGAGATGTTCAGCAATGTCGGCGGCAACGCCATGGCGATCGATGCCGGCGGGATTTATTACTCCGAGCTCTTCGGCCGCGACGTCAAGTTCGCTTTCTCCATCCAGAACCTGGGCACCAATATCACCATGCGCGGCTCGAACCTATTGTACGAGGTCGGGGCGGAAAATCTCGACGGACAGTTCCCCAGCGGGTACGAGAACTATTCCAACTCAGGGGATTCGAAGCCTGGGGAGAACGAGGCGATCTACTCCATCTCGGCCCGCAACACCCGTCAGATGATGATCCGCACCCACACCTACCGCCTGCCCACGGTGGTCAAGCTGGCCCTGGCCTACAACCTTTACACCAATGAGAAGACGAACTGGCTGGCGGCTGGGGAAATCTGGCGCAACAACAACATGCCTATCAGCTACGCCACGGGCACCGAACTGACTTACAATTTCAACCCGGCCATTTCGGCGGCGCTCCGGATGGGCTGGAAAATCCAGACCGATGAGTTCACGGACGACAAGGACCAGTTCGGCTACAGCTATTACGGGGACGATCCCACGCTGCAGGGTCTCAGTTTCGGCGGGGGCCTCAAGCGCCTGATGGGCGGGCGGTTTATCGAATTCAGCTATGCCTACAGGAACAGCGGCCGTCTGAGTGCAAACAACTTCTTCACCCTGTCATTCGGTTTCTGACAAGCTTGGAAGTCAGAAGCCGCCAACCCTTCGCCGGTCTTCCGGCCCGGACTGTTGCCCCGGACCGGAAGACCGGGAGAGATTCGGACTCCGAGGTGGACATGAATGAGATCGGCGTGTCGAGAAGGGATTTTATCGTTACGGGTGCCGGAGGCGTGGGCGCCCTGGTGCTCGGGAAAATGGGTATGAAGGAATCAGCGCCCGGGTCCGCGGAGGGTGACAAGACCCCCGATAAGGTGAGGCTCGCGGTGGTGCAGCAGGCAAGCGTCCCCGGCGCGGTGGAGAGCAACCGGGCCAAGGCGCTGGCGTTCGCCGCCGAGGCCCTGGAGCACGGCGCGGACATAGTGCTGTTCCATGAGGAGCTGCTGGTCGGCTACGTGGAGAACATGAAAGAGCTGGCCGAGGAGGTGGACGGCCCCACGAGCCGGGCTTTCCAGGCTCTGCTTAAGGACCGTGATTCCCTGATCCTCTGGGGCCTGACCGAGCGCGAGGCCGGACGGTATTTCATCGCGGCGACCCTGGTCGGCGCATCGGGTGTGCTGGCCAACTACCGGAAAACGCACCTCTGGTGGAAAGCCAAGGGGCTGCGTCACGAGCCGTCTTTCTACGAGCCCGGCAACGAGTTGGTGACTTTCAGGGTGAAAGGCCACAAGAGCGGGGTGATGATCTGCTACGACGGCGATTTCCCCGAGATGACCCGCGCTTACGCCAACCAGGACTGCAGCCTGCTGTTCTGGCTGAACAACCGCGGCGAAAGGGGACACGGCGAGGTGACCCGCCTGGCCGAGATAAACTCGATGATCATGGCCGCCTCCTGTGTCTGCGGGAAAAACGAGAACGGCTACTACTGCCGCGGCGGGAGCAATATCACGAACCATGACGGCTCGCTGCTGACCGAGATCTGGGACAAGGAGGGCATCATCTACGCCGATGTGGAGCCCGCGGCCGTACCGGAGGCGCGGCGCAACAACCCCTGGTACACGGGACGCCGGGGTGATCTGTACTGCCGGTACGAGTGAGGATCCGGCCCCAACGGACTGAGATTCAGCGGTGAGCGCGGCCCGGGCACAGTCCCGGGCCGCGTTTTTTTTGCGGACGGTCCGAGCGTGGACCTCTGTCGGTCGTCGCACAGTCCTTATTGACAATTCCCGGGCCGCACCATTATTTACCCCTGTATTGTCCATTATTGTTTGTCTGGCTTCGAGCTTCCAGGCGGACAGCCCCGGCGGAGCTGCGGGACTGAACATCAACCTCGGCGGAAAGAGCTGCCACTATGAACATCACGAAGCGTGACTTCATCCGGGGCGCCGGCTTTCTCGGCCTGGCCCAGCTTGCCGGAGCGGCCCCGGCCCCGGCCCTGACGCCTGAATCCGCGGGCGCGCAGAACTCCTCCGTGTTCAATGTCCGTGATTTCGGCGCTCAGGGGGATGGCAAAACGCCGGATTCCGCGGCGATCCAGAAAGCTCTCGATGCGGCCGGGGCGGTGGGCGGCACGGCGTATTTCCCGGCGGGACGCTACCTGTGCCACGGCCTCGGCGTGCACCAGCATACCACAGTCCTGGCGGAACCGCAGTGGGGCTACCGTGGCCCCGCCGGGGCCACGCTGGTGCTGGACAGCGACGAGGCGGACTGCCTGCTCAACATCACCGGCGCTTTCGGCGTGCACCTGAGAGGGTTGTTCCTGCAGGGCCGTCGGGAGTCGCAGAAAGCCATCCACGGCGTTTTCCTCAACAACGCCGAAAAATACAGCGACCAGGAGGACTCCATTGTCATCGACGACTGCAAGATAGCGGGATTTTCCGGCCATGGTGTGTATCTGAAACGCATCTGGCTCTTCATCATCCGTCACAGCATCATGCAGAACAACAAGGGCTGCGGGGTCCAGATAACCGGCTGGGACGGTTTCGTGACCGACAACCAGTTCTCCGGCAACGGCAGCCACGGTTTCGGCTGCGACGAGGTGGGGGCCACGGTGATGTTCACCGCCAACCGGGTCGAATGGAACGGGGGATACGGCCTGCACCTCCTGGCCGGGGATGCCTGGAACGTGACCGGCAACTGCTTCGACCGCAACTGGGGCGCCGGTATCTGCGCCCTGAAAATGCGCACCACCACGGTCACCGGCAACGTGTTCAGGCGCTGCGGCAAGGACAGCAAGCAACTGGCCGAGGGGGAGCGCTCCTGCCATGTCCGCCTGGAGGAATGCAGCGGGCTGACTTTCGTCGCGAACACCTGCGCGGCCGGGCGCGATGACGGCGGCCAGGGGCTGTACACCCCGCAGGTCGGGTTCATCCTGCGCAAGCTCAGCCATTCGGTGATAGCCAACAACGCGCTCTACGAGGGCTATATGGACCAGATGGTGGTCGATCTCGGGGAGCACGGCGAGGGGTATATATTCGAGAACAACGTCGGATGCCCCAGGGCTTGAACCGCCGCGAGGTCCTTGACTGAGCGGCTTATCGTCTGTCCAGTATCCTGCGGATCACCCGGGCCATTTTGTCCCACAGATACGGCTTCAGTATCATCTCCTTGATGCCGTACTGGCTCACGATCTGCGGGGTGATTTTTTCGCTGTAGCCGGTGCAGATTATCACCGGCAGGTCCGGCCGGATCGAGAGAATCTTGATTGCCAGTTCCAGTCCGGTCATTCCGGGCATGGTCTGGTCCGTTATGACAAGGTCGTATGATTGGGGTTCGGCCTGGAATGCCGCCAGCGCCTCCGGTCCGCTTCGCCTGACCGTAATCCTGTAGCCCAGCCGGTTCAGGGCCATCCGTCCCACGGCCAGAATGCCTTCCTCGTCATCCACGAGCAGGACGCTCTCTTTACCTCCCGGGATATCATCGTACACTTCTGTCTCTTCCTGCTCGGAATCCTGGGTGATCCGGGGCAGATACACCGTGAACCGGCTTCCCTTGCCGGGTTCGCTCTCCACCCCGATCGCCCCCCCGTGCGCCCTGACAATGCCATGCACCACCGCCAGCCCCATCCCAGTGCCTTCGCCCTTGGGTTTGGTCGTAAAGAACGGGTCGAAAATCCGGTCCCTGATCTCGGGGGCGATGCCCTGGCCGGTGTCGCCGACCACCAGCATGACATATTTGCCCTCGGCCAGCTGCAGGACCGTGGCGGCGGCACTGTCCAGCTCGGTGTCCATCAGCTCCACAGTCAGGCGGCCGCCCCGCTCGCGCAAGGCATACGCCGCGTTGGTGGCCAGGTTCATCATCACCTGGTGCATCTGGGTCGAGTCGGCCAGGACGATCCCCGAGTTGTCGTCAACCCGTTGACGGATCTCCACTGTCGAGGGGATCGAGGCCCGCAGCATCTTGAGGGCCTCTTTCACGATCAGGCTGAGTTTCAGCGGCCGTCTCTCCTGCTCCGAGCGGCGGCTGAACGCCAGTATCTGCTCGATCAGGCTTTTGGCGCGTTCAGAAGCCTTGCCCACCTGTTGCAGGCATTCCAGGGCGCTTTCCGGCTCGGTCATCACATCCAGCTCGGCCATTTCCGTGTAGCCGCTGATAATTCCCAGAATGTTGTTGAAATCGTGGGCGATCCCTCCGGCCAGCACACCCAGGCTCTCGAGTTTCTGTGCCTGAAGAAGCTGACGCTCGAGGCTCTTCCTTTCATCTTCCAGCTTCTTGTTCTCCGTTATGTTCAGGATAGTCCCCGAAAGGCGCAGCGGCGTTCCCTCGGCATCCCGTTCCACGACCCTTCCCCGCGACAGCACCCAGATGTAGTCTCCCGCTTTGGTCCTGAGACGGCACTCATACTCGACAAGCGGTATCCGGCCGGCCAGATGATCTTCCAGTATCCGGTTGATTACAAGCTGGTCGTCCGGATGCAAGATTTCGTTCCACAAATTGGGGGCCTGCACCTCCTCTAACGTATAGCCCAGAAGGTCGGCCCAGCCCTGGCTGCGCATGACCTTGCCGGCTGCCAGGTCCCAGTCCCACCAGCCCATGCCCGCCCCCGACAGAACAAAGCTCAGGCGCTCCTCGCTCTCTCGCAGCTTGTTCAGCGCATTGATCCGCTCGGTGATCACTTCCGTGTAAAGGACAATCCCGCCGACAGCACCGTTTTCCTCGTGCCAGGGACGGCATTCCCAGCGCGTCCAATCCACCGACCCGTCCTCGCGGTAAAAGGGGTCCTCGTCTGCGCTGGAAACCACTCCGGCCAGGGCCTGACGGTGCACTTCCCGCAGTCTTACGGGCAGGTCGGTGAACACGTCGTAATGGCACTTGCCTATGACATCCTTCTCTTTCACCTTGTAGTCGTTGAGGAAATGCTCGCTGACGAAAATGTAACGCATGTCCCTGTCCAGAACCGCGATCGCGCTTTGGGCATGCGCAATGATGTAGCGCATGAGCGTGTGGGAGTGAACGAGCCTGGTTTCCGCCCGCATGCGTTCGAATTCGGCGGCGGACCGGGCCGAGAGCATGCTCATGATCGGCTCGGCCCACTGGGGAAGGTGCAGGTTGCCGTGCGACATGACGCAGATCACGCCCAGGGTCTCTCCCTTGCCGTTGCGCATCGGTATGCCGGCATACCCTTGGATATTGAACCTTTCAACATCTTTGGCGTTCGGGAACAGGTGTCCCAGGCTTTCGGCATAATGGCAGAAACCTTTCTGGGAGGCGTTTTCGCACGGCGTTCCGGCCAGCGTGTACTCGAAATGCTCCACCGGCAGACCGTCGGTTTCCATGGCCAGGCTTCTCTGGATGCCGTCCGCCCCGCTCTCGCTGATCAGCGCGATGTCCGTTCCGAGCCAGCGGTTCAGCCAGCGGACCATCTGATTGAAAAACTCCGTGCCTGTCGGTCCGGTCGTATCGAGCACCAGAGACAGCAGTGCGTTTTCGGCCCTTTTACTTTCGGTGATATCCAGCAGGATACAATGCGTCTGCTTGAAAGTCCCATCCTGAGCGTGGGCGACCCGGCCCTCGAAGGCGATGTAGCGTCTCTCGCCGCTCTTTCGCAGCATTTCGAATTCGGCATGTATTCTGCCGGCTGATATGAACCGCCTGAACTGTTCGCGGAACGCCTCGACGTATTCGGTGGCCAGGAAATCGCCGAACCACTTTCCGATGACTTCCTCATGGGCGTGGCCGAGAGTTTCGAGCCAGGCCTCGTTTACCTCGATGATTCTGCCATCCTCGTCCAGCGACTGGTAGCCGAGGGGAGCGTGCTCGAACAAGTCGTGAAAGCGTCCCTCGCTCTCGCGCAGGGCCTGCTCGGCCTGCTTGCGGCAAGTAATATCGCGGCAGATACACAATATATATTTGTTCCCGCCGATCAGCACGCCGTTGGTGCTGATCTCGACCTCGAATATACTCCCGTCCTTGCGCCGGTGGCGGGTCTCGAAGAAATCCCCCTTCTCGTCGACCGTGTGGATCATCTGGAGCAGCTTTCCACGGTCCCAGCGGGCATCCCAATCCCAGACATGCAACTGGAGGACCTCCTCTGGCGTATATCCGAGCATCTCGGCATAGCGCCGGTTCGCCTCGAACACCTTGCCCCCGTCGTCCAGCACCACGATCCCGTCCCTGGACTGATCGACCAGCACACGCCGCCGGAGCACTTCCTCTTCCAGTGCGTATTCGGCCTGTTTCTGCGCGGTGATGTCGGTAAGGCAGGCCACCACCCGGTCCGGCTTTTTCCCGCCGGAGATGAACACCGGCTGGGTGCTGACCAGTAGCCAGCGTGATTCTTGCCCATCACCCTGGATCACCCGGAGGGGGAAATTCCGCAGCGGTTTGCCGGTGGCCAGGGTCAGCATCGAGGGGTGGCGCTCCGGAGGCAGCAGGTTGCCCTGGTCATCGTAGACTCTCCAGGAGGGATGGAACGAATCGCGGCTCAGGAAATCCTCGGCCTTCAGCCCCAGGATTTCCAGGGCGATATCATTGGCCTGGATCAGTTTTCCATCGCTGGTCTGCACGAACACGCCGCTTGAAATCGCCTCGTAGAGGCTGCGGAAATTTTCCTCGCTTTCACGGAGGGCCAGCTCGACCGCCTTTCGGTCGGTGATATCTTGCACCGTGCCGATCATGCGCACCGGAAGGCTGCTGTCATCGAAAGTCACTTCCGCCAATTCGTGCACCGTAAGGATTTCACCGTCCGGTCTTATTATGCGATGGTCCACATCGAAAGGCTGCCGGTCGTTCCAGGCCGCGAGCGTGAGATCTTCCAGCATCTGCTTGTCGTCCGGGTGAACACAACGGAAGAAAGTCTCCATCGTCCCGTCGAATTTGTCGCGCTCGAAACCGAATATCCTGAATACTTCATCCGACCACCACAGTGCGCGGGACCGGATATCCAGCTCCCAGCTTCCGACCTGCGCCACGCGCTGCGCTTCCAGCAGACGGTTTTCGCTCAGATGGAGGGCCTGTTTTATCCTCTTGCACTCCGTGATGTCGCGGGCGATACCCTGGGTGCCGATGAATGTATCGGCCCGGGGCTTCTCCGACCGGTAAAGGCCCTCGGCGCTGACCGTAAAAAGATAAGGCTCAGGCTCAGGGGCATCGGGGGATTGAGCCTCGACTGTTCCGTGGGGGAACCGAAGACGTATTTCGAACAGGTGGGTGGCGCGGTCGCCGGTGCGGCGTTCGTTCAGACGGAAACGGGCCAGATCGAAATCCTCGGGGTGGACATAATCGAGGATGCTTTTTCCGATCAACTGGGAGGGGGTGCAGCCGTAGTTGCTTACCACCTCGTTCACGTAGACAATACGGCCTTCCGTGTCCAGCCTGTACACCAGATCGGGGATTCTGCCAGCGAGCGATTGCAGCAGCGCGCCGGAGGACGGTTCTGTCTTCCTCAGGCGCCTGTTGTCGGCTTCCAGTTGCGCCACTTTCTGACGCAAGCTGGTAATTTCTTTCAGGTCATCGGCATTCACTTCTTTTTTATCCATTTATCATCCTTGAACAGCCCGAGGTATCCCTCAACAAATGGAAACAGAAAAAAGTGAATGCAATTTTTCTTGATTTTACTCCCTACTGCGAAGGATGTCAAATGGTTGTAAACCGTGGGAACGCTCCTCATGAACCGGCCTGTTTTTGCGCCCGCCTGCGCACTGCGGCCCGGTCGGGCTGATCTGACAGTGTATCTTTGTAGAACGGGTGGGGTGTTTACTGCCTAAAAAAATGAAATGTGCTGCCGATCGGCCGTAACCGGGGGCTGAAAACATCATTTCCCGGGGTGGCTCGGACCGGTTCTGTCAACTCCCGGGCCACACACGCAGGACATTTAGAAGACCTCTGATATGTCCGGCCATAAACGGACAGGGCCCGGGAGGTCTTCCCAGGCCCTGTTTTTTGTCCCGAACCGATGTCCGGCTATCTGGTGATACGCATATTCAGGGTGTTCTTGAGGGATGAGCCCGCCGGGACTGTCAGCATTATCCGCCTCAAGCCCTGCGTCCAGAGCCCCTGAACTTTGGGACGGTTTTACCTGTCGTTTCCCTTGAAGAGTGTGTAGGCCGCGGCATCCGTCTGTCGAGGAGATTTTGCTTTCCTTACCACAAAAAAAGCACAAACCATACCGGAAATCGAAGGCAACTTTCGGCCGCGGCGGAATCGCCTCTCGATGACACCCGGGCCGAAGCAGTTGCCAATTTCCGGGCCGGCCTTAATTTTAGGGGCGTATCAAACTTCGCGCCGATTCCAATCCAGGGAGCCGGTCCGCACGGCTTGCGACTGCATAATTCCGTCAGGGGGTATCCCGTCATGAAAACCCGTCTCACCTTTCTGCTGGCAGTCTGCCTCGTTGCTTTCGGCTTTGCTCCCACGATCCGGGCGGCCGCCTCGCCGGATGAGATTTCGCTGGATGGCGCCTGGCGGATGAAGGATTTCGTGATCGGCATGGGGATGTGGAAACCCAGCCTGGCGATCACCCTGGTCGATCCGCCGCCCGACACCGCTCAACTGACCGGCGGCGCGCTCTGCGCGCAGGTGCCGGGCAGCGTGCAGCACAACCTGTTCGCCCTGGGGCGGGTTCCCGACCCCTACGTGGAGCAAAACTGCGATTCGCTCAAGTGGGTGGAGGACCGGGAGTGGTGGTTCACCCGGACTGTCGACATCCCGGAGGCGTGGCGGGGACGGCGGGTGGCGCTCAAGTGCAACCTGATCAATTACCGCGCGGATGTCTGGGTGAACCAGACCTGGTGCGGCGTGACAGTCGGCGATTACCAGCCGCTGGACATCGAGGTGCAGAAAGGCCTTCAGTTCGGCCGGAGCAACGTGGTCGCGATCCGTCTGCGGGCGCCGGAGAACTCCTCCAAGGCCATACCGGACCTGAAATTCATCGACTGGCACACCATGGACGGATCGCTGCACAAGCGGCCGCATGTGACACCCACCAACCCCCAGGCTGGCGAGTTCCTGATGTCCAAGTGTTTTTTCGGCTGGGACTGGGGCCCGCACCTGGTGCCGCTGGGCATCCTGCAGCCGATCCGGCTCGTGGCCTCGGATTTCCTGAGCCTGGACAACCTGTTTGTCCGGACCGTTGAGCTGGACGGCGGCGGTGCGGCGGCCCGTCTGGCGGTGGATTTCAACCTGCGCAACGAGAGCGACAGGACCCGCACGGCCGAGCTGCGCTACAGTGTGCGCCCCGGCGGCCGGGAGAGCGTGGCCCTGGAGCGGACCCTTGCGGTCTCGGTCCCGGCCGGTGGGCGGCTCTGCCTGTCGGACACGTTCAGCCTGGAGCGGCCCGAGCTGTGGTGGCCGCTGCCCCTGGGAGGCCAGCCCCTGTACCGGATCGAGGCCGCTCTGGTGGATGAAAGCGGGGCCATGCTCAGCCGGGCCCAGGAGCGTTTCGGGGTTCGCACGCTCAGGATGGTGCGCAACGAGGAGTCGGATGCTCCGGTGACGTCCATCTATCAGCGCCGGGTCGACCCCGAGCTTGAAGGCGGCAGGTACGACTGGACGTTCGAGATCAACGGCCGCAAGGTGTTCTGCCAGGGGATGAACTGGATCCCTGTGGACGCTATGCTCGACCTGGCCCCGGAGCGCTACGAGTACCTTCTGCGGCTGGCCGCCGGGGCCGGGGTCAACATGTTCCGGGTCTGGGGCGAGGGCCTCTACGAGACCGACACGTTCTACGACCTCTGCGACAGCCTGGGAATACTGGTCTGGCAGGATTTCTGGGTCGGCAGCTTCTCCAACGCCCAGCCGCAGGACCTCTCCTGGCAGGCCGTGGAGGCCAACATTGTCCGCACCCGCAACCACCCCAGCCTGGTCCTCTACTGCGGGGGCAACGAGTTCGACGCCACCCGCAGCGACCGTCTGTGGCAGATCGAGCACCTGCGCGAGCTCTGCCGCCGTTATGACGGGACCCGTCAGTTCCACAAGTCCTCCCCGCACGGCGGCGATGTGCACGGCGGGATGGGCATTCTCCCCACGGCCGGGCGTGCGGCCCGCTACGGCAGTTTCGTGAGCGAGGGCGGCTACCAGCAGTCCTGGCCGCCGCGCTCGGACATGCTCAAGTTCCTGAAAGAGGACGAGCTGTTCCCGATCGAGCCCAACACTGTTCCCCTGGCTTTCCACAACGTGGAGCTGATCGCGGACGTGCACGGCAACGACTCGCTCTACGGCGTGCCGCGCAACCTGGACGAGCTGATCCGGATCGAGATGCTGAACAACGTCATCGGCTGGCAGTCCCAGCTCGAAAACACGCGCCTGGAACGGTTCAAGGTCTCGGGCTGCCTGTTCTGGGCCATGAACGATGTCTGGCCCACCACCTCCTGGTCCATGGTCGACTGGTACGGCACCTGCAAGAACCATTACTACACGTTCAAGCGCTCCGGCCTTCCGCTTCAGGTTATCGCCTCGCAGCAGTACGCGGTCCTGAAGCCCGGCGAGCCCTATAATCTGGACATCTGCCTGGTGAACGACAACCTTCAGGCTATGAACGGACTAAAGGTCACGGCCGGGATATACCTGGGCGAAAAAGCCGCGCGGGTGTACAGCAAAGCATTCAGCGGCTCGGTGGGGGCCTACGGCGCCGCCTGCCTGGGTAAGCTGGATTGGACCGTGCCCACGGGCAGCCCGGAGCACAATTTCCTTCTCCGGCTGGAGGTGTTCGACGCGCAGGGCCTTTTCCTGGTGCGCAACGAGTACACCGGCCTGATCGGCGACGCGGACCGTCACAGCGTCTCGGGCGGCTTCTTCGGCGAGTACGGACGGTGGGCCAAGAATGGGATTCAGCCGGCCCTGGCTCAGCTTCCCAAGAGCCTGGCGCGCGGCGAGGAAAAACAGTTCGAGATAACCTATGTCAACCGCGGCCCCAACGCGATTATGGGCCTGGAGACCCTGGTCACCGACCTGCCGGAGGGCGTGCGTTTCTACCTGGATGACAATTACATCAACCTTCTGCCCGGGGAAAAGCGCACCCTGCGCGCCTCGCTCCAGGTGACCGGGCGGGCCGCGGACTTGAGCGGTCTGGAGCTGAACCTTCAGACCGACGGCTGGAATGTGGAGCGCAGCGCCCGGAAACTCCTGATCGGGCTGAAATGAGCCGACCCGCGGGCGAGGTGGAATTCTCTGGTGCGGTTGTTGCATGGAATGGAGCCGGGTATTGTTCTTGCCTGCCTGAGTATGCTACAATCGGGTCTGAATTCACCGCGGCCTGTTTTCGAGACAGCCGGAGTGCAAGTTGAAGGTTTTATGGAGA
This sequence comes from bacterium, assembly GCA_021372515.1. NCBI lineage: Bacteria > bacterium. Next base: position 27,928 of record JAJFUG010000044.1, on the reverse strand, counting down.
CCCCTGGCCTATGCCGCACCCGGTTTACACAATCTGGCGCCCGCTGGCCGTCGCCCTGTTCTTGGGAGCGGCCGCGCTGCTGTTGTGCATCCGTGGGGCAAACTGCCAGCAGCAGGCCGAATGGCGGTTTTTCGGCGTGGAGGACGGCCTGTCGGGTCCCTATACAAGCGGGGTCTCGATCTGCCGTGACGGACAAGTCTATATTTCCCATGGAGAAACGACCAAACTGGGCCGTCTGGACGGCTGGCCGGCGCCGGATGGAGGGTTTGTCCGCTATTCTTATGAGGTCAGCGGGAACGGGCGTGTGTATGAGAGCGGAGCGGGCCAAATCTGGGTTTTCGCTACCGGCAATGCATACCTGCTAAGCGACGGTGGATTGACCCAGTACACGGTGGATGAAATTGAAAGCCTTGCCTCCAAAGTAGATGAAGACGGTCCCAAGATTAACGCCCGTATACTCATGCTGCCGGGGGAAAAGGACAGTTTCTTTTTCCTTCTGCCTGCATCGCTGGGCCGCTTCGACATCGCCACAGGCAGCCGGGCAGTCGCCGTAACGGCTGAGAATATTGGTCTGGGCCGCTTTATCGACATGAACATTGATGCAGCGGACAATATCTGGCTGACCGCCGAAAGGGGTGTCTGCCGTCTCACCCGGCAAGCCGGGGGCGCCGGCCTGCAATGGCAGGCTTTCCCCTTGCTGAGCACGGGATTGAAAAACTTTCAGACCCTGAGCTGTGCACCGGATGGAGAACTGGTGGCCGTGGGAGTGAACGCCCGCAGCGGCCGGAAAGAAATGGTCCATTTTGACGGGACCGGCTGGCGGGTTCTCACCGGCTACAGCGGCGAGGTGATCAAGGGCTGGCCGGGACAGGACAGCAGCTTCTGGGCGGTCAAGGAACATCAGGCGCTTTCCCTGATCCTGGGGGGAAAGGAGAAAGTCCAGGAGAAAGCCGGTCTGCTCTCCGGGGAGCTGTTCGATGTCGCAGTCGGGGAGCAGGGAGTGTTCTGGCTGGCGACCTCCCACGGTCTGGCCCGGTATACCCCGCCGATATGGAGGACCCCGGTGCAGGTCCGTCAGGTCGACAGCCGCATCCATTCGATCTGCGAGGACCGCCAGGGAGGGCTCTGGTTTGCGGCGGTCTACCAGTTGCTGCACTTTCAGGACAACTACTGGACAATCTATCCGCTGCCGAAGGGCGTGGAAACCCATCCCTACATGACCCAGTCGATCAGCAGCCTGCCGGATGGCCGTATCGCGATCGGAACGCTGAAGTACCAGGATTCGCTGCTCACCTTCGACCCGGTCAGGGAAAGCTTCGGGTTTGTGCCGCACCCCCAGCAGGTGGCGATAAGCAAGTCAGATGTACATTACATCCGGCTGATCGCTCCCCGGCGGGACGGTACGCTCTGGGTCGAGACTCACCCCGCGGCCGATTCCTCCGTTTTCCGTCTGGAGGTCTACGACGGGCACAGCTTCAAGCATTTTCTGGACGTGAACCAGCAGAGCAATATCAGCAACCTGCGCTACCTCTACGAGACCGAGAGCGGCGACCTCTGGATCGCCAGCACGTTCGGCAACGGCATCGCGCTGTACCGCCAGGGTCAATTCAGGTCTTTCGGTCCGGCGGACGGCTACACCGGGGGGAGTGTGTTCTGTATCTGCGAGGTCGCTAAGGGCCGGGTCTGGGTCGGGGGACGGGACGCTATCCAGGAGTACGACGGGGAGCGCTGGTCGTTGGTGCGCTCGGGCCTGGCCAGCGTGCGCTCGATAGTAAGGGGCAAGGACGGGACAGTCTGGGTCGGCAGCGGCAACGGCATCCACCGCTGGCGGGACGGCGCCTGGGTCACCAACTCCATCGAGGACGGACTGCCGAACACGGCGGTCTTCTCGATCTTCCAGGACAGCCGCGGGCGGGTCTGGGCCGGCACTATCGGCGGCCTGAGCCTGTACCACCCGGAGGCGGACGCCGACCCGCCCCTGACTTTCGTTCCCGAAAATGAGAATTTGCGGGAAACCCCGCCGGATGGCGAGGTGCGGCTCATCTTTTCCGGTGCGGACCGCTGGAAACAGACCCGCACCGAGCGCCTTCTGTACTCCTGCCGTCTGGACAGCGGCGAGTGGTCGCAGTTCAAGCCCGGTAACGTGGCCGTGTACAACAAATTGCCCTACGGCCCGCACCGTTTCGAGGTCCGGGCCATGGACGACAATCTGAATGTCACTCCCGAGCCGGCGGGGTTCGGGTTCACCGTGCTCGTGCCCTGGTACCGGGAACTCGGTTTCCAGATCATCATGACCATCGGTGGCACGGTCATCCTCATCCTTCTGGGTTACGCGGTCCACCGGCATGTCCTGCTCGAAAAGCTCGTGGTCGAGCGCACCCGCGACCTTCAGCAGCAGCATTCCAGCCTGGAGGTCATGCTCAAGCACCAGAGCCTTCTGGCCGCGATCGCCTCGCGCATGAGCTCGTCGGTCTCGTTCCAGGAGGCGGTGGAGGAGATCATGCTTGCGATTGCCGAGCAGATGGGCCTGGATGAGGCCTGCCTTCTCGAACCACTCCCGGACGGCCAGTCGGAGGCGGGGAGCGGGGAAAAGTGCGCGCAGGATGATCCCACCGCCCGGGAGAACCGGGGTGAGAAAGCCATCGTCCTGACCCACTGGCTGCTGCAGCGGATCAGGCAGAGCGGGTGTTTTGTCTCGGAGGATGTCCGCGCCCTGGAGCCGGAGCGGCGCGATTTCTTCCTGGGGCTCGCTCTGGGCTCGGTCTGTATCTTCCCGCTGCTCATTTCCGGGCAGGTAGTCCGGCTGGTCTGTTTCGGCCGCCGGGAGAGGTACGGCTGGAAACCGGAGGAACTCGAATTCTTCCAGACCGCCACGGACATAATCACCAACGCCTGGGAACGGTTCTGTCATTTCCAGGCCCGCCTGGAGGCTGAGAAAAAGCAGGGCGAGTCGATCCAGATGGCCGAGAAAGCCGCGCGTCTGGCCTCCATCGGCGTGATCGCGGCCGGGATAACGCACGAGATCAACCAGCCGCTCAACGACATCAAGGCCGTGGCGGACACCGTGTTTTTCTGGCTCCGGAAGAACGCGGGCATACTCCCGGAACAGTACGAGAAACTGCTGCTCTCGATCTCGGGCAGCGTGGGCCGTATTTCGAGGATAATCAGCCAGATGCGCTCCTACTGGGCCTCGCCGGGTGGCGGTCGGACCGAGATAATCAGCCTGAACAAGGCCGTGCACAGCGCCCTGCTCCTGGTCCGCGGCCAGCTTGATTCGCATGGCATAGATCTCGCACTCGAGGAAAAGGACAAGTCCATCCTGGTCCAGGCCAACAAGGTCAACACCGAGCAGATCGTGCTGAACCTGGTGGTGAACGCAATCCACGCCCTGGACACGGTGGACGGCGGGGACAAATCGATCCGGATCAGGCTGTACCAGGATAACGGCTCGGCCTGCCTGGCGGTGGAGGACAACGGCCCCGGAGTGCCTGCGGAGCTGCGGGACAAGCTGTTCGACCCGTTTTTCACCACCAAGAAGCCGGAACAGGGCATGGGCCTCGGCCTGGCGATTGTGAAGCGCTTTGCGGAGGAGTTCGGCGGACGGGTCAAAGTCTCCGATGCCGCCGCGGGCGGGGCGGTCTTTCTGGTCGAGATTCCGCTCATCCACGTAGAATAGGGATAGGGGCCGGCGTTATGCACATACTGTTCGTGGATGACGAGCCGCTGGGACGGGACGCGCTGAGCGTGCATATCGAAAGCCAGCTCGGCCATCATGTCACCTGCTGCAACAGCGCGGCCCAGGCCCTGGAGGCTTTCCGGAACGACACCTGTCAGATGGTGCTGACCGATATCCGCATGCCGGGCATGGACGGGATCGAGCTGCTGAAAAAGCTGAAAGAGACGCCCCAGGGCCGGGCTGCCGATGTTGTACTGGTGACCGCCCACGGCGACATGTCAACCGCGGTGTCCGCCTTGCGCGCCGGCGCCTACGACTACCTGAGCAAGCCCATCGACCTGGATGAGCTGACCGCGGTGATCGAGCGGGTCACCGAGCACCAGGCCCTGATCAAGGAAAACTACGAGCTGACCCACCATTTCACCGAGAAAGTCCGGGAGGCCACGCGCGAGACCCGTTCCCAGCTCGAGCAGCTCCAGAGCGCCTATGCCGGTGCAGTCGGCCTGGAGGGAGTGGGCATCTTCTCGGACAAGATGCACCGGGTGGTGGAAACGGCCCGCAAGCTGCACCGCGAACGCTCGATCTCGGTGCTGATCGAGGGTGAGACTGGAACGGGCAAGGAGATTATCGCGCGCCTCATCCATTACGGCGATGGTGGAGTGAGCGCCCCGTTCGTGCCGATTAACTGTCCGGCGATCTCGCCCGGCCTGTTCGAGAGCGAGCTTTTCGGCTACGAGGGCGGCGCGTTCACCGGGGCCAGGCGGGAGGGGCAGAAAGGCAAGTTCGAGCTGGCCCAGGGCGGGAGCCTGTTCTTCGACGAGATCGGGGACATGCCCCTGGAGCTGCAACCCAAGCTGCTGCGGGTCCTGCAGGAGAAAAACCTTTTCCGGGTCGGTGGGCTGAAAAAGATTGAGATCGATGTCCGGGTGATCTGCGCCACCAACCTCGACCTGGAGCGTCAGGTCAAGAGCGGCCAGTTCCGCCAGGACCTGTTCTACCGTCTGAACGTGGGCCGGGTCCTCATTCCGCCGCTGCGCGAGCGGCGCGAGGAGATCGGGCCCCTGGCCCAGATGTACCTGGAGCAACTGGCCAGTCAGAAAAAGCTGCGTTTCAGGTCGATAAGCCCGGCGGCGCTGGCGATCCTGGAAGCCCACGCCTGGCCGGGAAATGTCCGCGAGCTGAAGAACACGATCGAGCGGGTGGTGCTGCTCCACGACGACGAGGAGATCAAGCCCGGTCACCTGGATTTCCTTCTGCCGGGTAAGCCCACCCTGGGTGTCCAAGCCTCTGGAGTCGCCGAGCATGCGCTTTCTATCCTGTTGCCGCCGGAGGGATTGCGCCTGGACGATGTCGAGGCCCAGGTGATCCGCAAGGCCCTGAGCCTGCACAAGGGCAATATCACCCGCACCGCGGCTTTCCTCGGCCTGACCCGCTGCTCCCTGCGCCGTAAGATCGAGCGGCTGCTGCCCGGGTCCTCCGACTGACCGCCGGTCTGTCCCTCACCTCCCGCCTGGATTGAATGTATCCGGCTCAGAATGAGCCTGTGGATCAATCCGATACACCTTTTTCTATCCGCCTGCCCTCGAAGCGGTCTTCCAATTGCCGCAATGACAGCCCTTTATTTCCCGGTATCCCCCTGGCACCGTTCTTGTCAAATGACCTCCCGAATCGAAGTCCGTTTGATTCATCCCTTTTTCCATGTCCGAGCATAGCACCTTGGTCTTCCATCTAATCCCCCAGGATGGGTTGGAGACTCGGGACGGGGAAAAGTGAAAGGAGGGCGCCCACCCCGACGGCGGCCCGACCGAGTAGCTTTTCCCTGCATAAACCGCTGGCCCCCTCGTTTCTCAATGCCGTTGCAACCCGGGCCGGACGACCGCCCGGCCACTCGAGGCAGAAGGAGGGCAAATGATACAGGCTTAGTACTGTCGACAATTTATCCGGAATGATCCCATGAATTGTCAGGAGGATTAAATGGAAAGAAAAATATCTCACCGGACCGGAGCACTCCTCGTCACGGCCCTGTGGCTGCTTATGCTGCTGAGCGCCGGAGTCCTTTTCGGTCAGCTGAACGTGGGCAAGATCGAGGGCACGGTCCGGGACAAGGACAGCGGCAATCCCCTGGCTGGGGTCCAGGTGATAGTGGAGGGGACCCGTCAGGGCAATGTCACAAACGCGGATGGCTACTATTTCATCCTCAACGTCTCCCCCGGCCGGCGTTCCATTGTCTTCACTTTCACCGGGTACCAGAAGACAACGGTCGCCGGCCAGCTCATTCTCGCCGGCCAGACCACCACGGTGGATGCCAGGCTGAGCGGCTCGGTCGTGGAGATGGAGGGGATCGTGATCGAGGGCCAGAGCGAGGTGCTGATGCCGAGGGACAATACAGCCACCAAGCACCGTCTGACCACGGCCGAGCTTATCTCCTCTCCCAACACCACCCTTCAAGACCTGCTTGTCCTGGAGGCCGGCGTTCAGATCGGAGGAGAGGGCGGCATGAGCCGTGGACTGCGTATCCGCGGTGGCCGTCTGGGTGAGGAGGCGATGATGGTCGACGGCGTGCTGGCGCGCAATTTCACCGCCGAGCCGATGGCCAACAACGATCAGCCGAACTCGAACCCAAATGGGAACATGTACTCGCAGGAAATCTCTTCCACCGGCGCAGATTCCCACCCTCTGGAACTGGCCACCGGCTCGGTCGAGGAAGTGGACGTAATCACTGGCGGCTTCCAGGCCGAGTACGGCAACGCCCAGTCCGGCATCATCAACATCGTCACCAAGGAGGGCGGGCCGGAGTTCCGTGGCAACGTGCGCTACACCACCGACATGGTCATGCCCATCACCTCCGACTGGGGCTACAACCAGCTCCAGACCGGGATCGGCGGACCGATACCCCTGATCCCGAACCTTTTTTTCAATGTTTCGGGCGAGATACAAAGTGCTCTGGACGCCGACCCGACCCATGCGGATGAGGGCTTCCGCGGTGTGAACCAGGAGTTCGTCGACCGTCTCAACACGGCGGTGAAAAACGACCCTCTGCTGGGCAGCCAGAACCCACCTTACACCCTGGAGATGTTCCGCAACGGGTATGACAGCTGGGCGGCCAAGACCGGAAACACACCCGGCCTTTTCACGCCAGGCAACCCGGTGCGCCTGCCCGACAACTGGAAAGACCGCTCGCTGCTGTCCGAGAAGCTGGTCTACAACCCCCTGCCGGGTCTGAAAGTGATCCTCAGCGACAACTACTCGCGCAACCAGCGGTCCTATCCTGTGGGCAACAGCGCTTTCAGCGGGGGCGAGGGTAACTATTTCCTGAACGGCATTTTCACAAAACAGGATTTCCCCAACCGTAACTGGAAAGACGGGGAGACCCAGGTCTACGTGCCCCAGAGCTACGCCCGTCGAACCAGGACCTATAACATGCTGGCCGGATTCGACTGGGATTTCCTGAAAAGCTCCACGCACAGCGGCGCCCTGCAGTTCCGTCTGTCGCGTTTCAGCACCAACGATGTCGCCAGCTCAAGCCTCAAGACCAACTACCGCCGCGAGGACAACACCACGCTGTGGGGTTGGTCGCTGCACGATATCCCGTTCGAAATCGAAAGCTACCCGAACTGGGAGATACCGACCAACAACGTGGAAGCTCAGCACTTGTACCTGCCGGACGGACTGACCCACGGTGCAATCGATAATCCCTACAACACACCATTCGGCATGGTGACTGAAAATTGGGCCTACTGGCTGGCCTATTTCCATGTGGACGAGAGCCAGTGGAATTACAAGGGCGATCTCGATTTCCAGCTCAACCGCGAGAATCGCGCCAAGCTCGGATTACAGTGGACCGATTTCAAGAACCGCGAGCTGGAGATTCACGGCATCGAGCCGCGGCGCCTGGGAGAAAACGGGCGCAACGAGTTCAACTACCGGCCCCGGATGCTGGGGGCCTATCTCCAGAACCGGACTGACCTCGGAGATTTTATTTTCGATTACGGAATCCGCTACGACTGGTTCGACCCGGTGGACAACTGGGGACGCCGCAACGGCGACAACCTGGGGGACCGCTTCTTCGTCAAGAACCTCTCCGCCTGGTCGCCGCGTTTCAACGTGGCTTTCCCGGTCACCGACCGCTCGCAGCTCCGGTTCTCCTACGGGACTTTCTCCCAGGTGCCCGGTATGACCACGATATTCACCGAGCTCAACCCGGGAAACCTGAAGTTTTCGCGGACCCAGGCTTTCGAGACCGGGATCAGTTTCCTGCCCTCGAACGATGTGGTCCTGGACCTGGTGGCGTTCTACCGGGACATAGACGGTAACGTGACCCAGAAGACTTATTTCCGCGACTACTACCGGTTTAAGGAGGGGCGCCGGATCAGGGACTGGGAAACCGGTTTCACCAACGGCGACATCGGAAACATCAAGGGTTTCGATTTGACCCTTCAGAAAAAGTACTCCAACAGCCTGGCCTTGAATTTAGCCTATACGATGCAGTTTTCCAGGGCTACAGGCTCCAATATCGGAGCCACGCCCAATGGCTCCGGAGGCGGACGTCAGGGCGCAGACAACGATTATCTGGATGCGACCACGAACGAAACATTCACCCCGCCGGATGTGCTGTGGCCGAACGACGGCGACCGGACACACGAATTCTCGGTCCTGGCGCAGTACCTGGTCCAGACGGATTATCTGCCCGGCGATCTGGCCAAGAAGCTTCTGAAAGACGTCAACCTCAACGCCAACTTCTCGCTCAAAAGCGGCCAGCCGCTCTCGGATGACGCGACGCTTCTGGATTCAGACCTGACTTTCCTGATGTCGCGCAGCGTACTGCTGAACCACTACCGCGGCCACTGGTACTACAACCTCGACCTGCGGGTCAACAAGAGTTTCAGCCTGGGCAAGTCGCGCAAGCTGAATTTCTATTCCGAGATATTCAACCTGCTCAACCGTAAGAACAGCGCGCTCTATCCCTCCGGCTACCAGTCCAAGGAGTACCTCAACGTGGCTGGCGGGGTGGACCTGAACTGGAATGACCCCTCGCTGGACCAGTACAAGCGGGCCCGGTTCAAGAACGACTACAACCAGGATGGCATCCTGACCGTGGAGGAACAGGCCAAGGGCGCCATTGCGCAGCAGTTCATGCTCGATACGATGAACAAACGGCGCTGGGGAATAGCCAGGCAGGTGCGTTTCGGCCTGGACCTCAATTTCTGATCCCCTGGCCGGACGCCCTGCTCCGGATCGAGATTAAACAGCGCAACGCTCAGCAGGAGATAAACAAATGAAGCTGATCAAGATTTCTCTGATCGCTCTGACCCTGGCCGCCGGCGCACTGATTCTGGCCGTTCCACTCCGGGCGGAGGTGAATCAGACGGTGACCGCCTCCGGCAACAATGTCGGCTTTGTCGTCGTTTCCACCGGAGACGCCCTGACATTCTCGGGCTCACCGGCGCACCAGTTTCCGGCTGGCTCCGGCAACCAGATCGCCGCTGACCGCTGGACTTTCGCGCTCAACTGCGTGCGCGACCTGGACGGCGATGGAACGATTGAGGACACCACCTGCATCCAATCGAGCGGCGCCTGGATGCGTGGCTACACCGCCACACCCGAGGCCCGTGACCTTCTTGAGGCCGCCTACCACAGCGGCATCGAGATGAAACTGGGCGCCAGCACGGTGGAGCTCAACCAGGTCTGGTCCTCGCTGGACGCGGCCGACCTGGAGGACTGGCCGTTGCAGTTCCGCGAGGGCCGCTCGGCCGGCGGCGCCCCGATACTCCACGGCGCCCAGACCCTCGCCACCTTCAGCTCGGATGTCTGGATACCGGGCGAGCTGGGCAGCGGGGCCTCGCTCGAAAACCAGTTCTATTTCCTCAATTTCAGCATCAGCGCCAACATGGTTTTCGGCCACACGCGCATCCAGAACATGAGCGAGTACCTCAAGTGGAACCGCGACATCGCCAGCATGGTGGCCGGCACTCAGAACGGCCAGACCTGGCGCCAGTGGGAGTTGATGCATGTGGTCACCGCCATGACCATCGGCGATGGAGGGACGTCAGACGTCGGCTGGGCCTTCCATCCGGGCCTCAGGGTGCCGGTTCAGTTCGATATCGACGGCACGAACGAAGGTTTCACCGGCGGCTATACGCCCTTCGTCGCTTTCAAGCTCCTCAACCCGCCCTCCTGGCAGGGTGAGGTGATGGACTTGACGAATATCGAGTGCCGTCTGGGCAGCACCACCACCTACGGTTTCACCAACGGCCCCAACCTCCTGGCCACCGGGCGTCCCACCGGAGAGGTCTGGCGGTACGGGCTGGGCGATGGCGGCAATGTTTTCAGCGGACAGATCAACCCGTTCACCGGTCAGACCGCCCAGGGCTGGCCGGGCGTCCTGCGCGGCACCCAATACGAGAACCGCTGGGTGTTCGGTCACGCCGGCTCCTCGGTGTATTCTTTCTACAGCGTGCTTAATAATTTCGCTCCACGCGACACCACCAGCATCGACTACGTGTTCATGTTCGTGAATCCGGCCAACCCGCCGGCGGTGCTGCCCGCGGACCAGATCGCCAACATCGACGATCCGGGCTTCCAGGCCCAGCTCGCCCCGATCGAGGACTACGTCGCCGCGGCGCAGTCGATCCTGAGCAGCGGCTACTCCCTGCCCGTGCCGCCGGTGGCCCCCACTATCACCATCATCCCCGGCGACCGCCAGGTGACCCTCACCTGGAGCGACATCAACCTGTCCCAGTCCGACCCCTACTACGCGTTCCTGCAGGCCAACCCGGAGCTCGACCCGAACCATAACTACGTGGAGAAGGATTTCGAGGGTTACCGCCTGTACCGCAGCTACACCGGGCCGAACGACTCGCACGCCGAGCAGATCTGGGAGGGCAACCTCTCGGACGGGACCCTGATGTTCAGTCATGTCGACAAAATCGACGGCGACGAGCGCCGCCGCATGGCCAACGGCCTGCGGGTCTGGTACGCCCTGGTGCCGTACGACAAGAATTTCGACCCGGTCACCGGCGAGCAGTTCAGCCTTCCTCCGGTCGAGGCCAGCAAGATCTGGTACGGCAGCCCGCAGAACGGCCTGTTCACCGTGATCCCGCGAAGCGATGCCAGCAATTACCGTCCCGCCGCCGCGTTGCCGATCGTGTTCCATCCGCTGGATGGGAGCGCGCAGACGGCCTCCACCGCCCTTCTGACCGGGGATGGGACCGGCAAGCTGACACAGCCCCCGGCGCTGCTCGATCCGGACCTCCAGGTGGAGTTCGAGGCGATCAACAGCGAGCGGATCACCAGCGCTTTCACCCTCACGCTCGCCTGCACCGGCGCGGACGCCTACACCCCTGACTACTGTATCGGGAAAGCGAACGCCGGACACCGGGTCATCTCCCTCACCGGCGGCGGCTACGACGGCCCGGCGATGGATATCTACGGCGGCGGGGACGACGAGCAGAAGTTCATTTTCAGCGGCCCGCGGGATTCCCAGGGGCTGAACTACCTGCTGAACGCCACTTTCAAGGGACTGTCCAAGGTCAACATGTTCGGCGCGCCGCCGCTGTACTACCATCTGGATGACGGCGGCTACCTGACCGCCCACCCGATCATGGAGATCGGGCTTTTCACCAGCCGCGAGTGCGGCGAGGAGGAGGGCCCCGGCTCCATGCCCAGCAATATCGCCATGACCCGCTCCGGACGCTACCAGGTCACCTGGAAGAGCGCCGGCGGGGGCTTCCTGACCGTGGAGGTCCAGGACGTGACCCGCGGCCAGGCCATGGGCCATGTCGAGTTCGTGGATGAAATGGGCTGGGGCTTCCAGACCACCGAGGATTACGGCGGCAGCTTTACCGAGCCGGGCAACATGGGCAATTACCTGCGGGAAATCTACGAGGACGAGGTGCCCAGGGAGGAGCGCCAGTACAAGATGCTGGACAAGCTTCCCTCCGACCGCACCGGGGAGTTTGGGTTCTGGATCGACGGCCTCTGCTGGGTCGTGCGTCCCCTGGGCGGGGACGCGGAGATGCCGGAGCCGGGCACGGTCTGGACCGTGGATGTGGCTTTCGGCGCCTGGAACGACGGGATGACGGTGTTCACCCAGTACGCCGACTTGCCGCAGCTGGGCGACAAATGGACCGTGGATGTAAAGCCCTACAGCCTGAACCCGGAGGATGCGGACCTGAGCAAGATCAACGTGGTCCCCAACCCCTACATCGCCTCCTCGTTCCTGGACATCGGGCCGGCCTCGCGCCGCATCGAGTTCGTCAACCTGCCCGCGGTCTGCACGATCCGCATCTACTCCCTGGGCGGCGTGCTGGTCAACGTCCTCAACCATATCGGCGCCAACCGCAACGGCTGGGGTAACTACACCGACTGGGACGAGCTGGACATTGAGAACAACCCCAAGCAGTACCAGGGCTGGGACAACCACGGCGGCGCCGAGCCCTGGAACCTGCGCAACCGTTTCGGCCAGATGGTGGCCAGCGGCCTGTATTTCTTCCATGTGACCGATTCGCGGGGCAAGACCAGCACCGGCAAGTTCTACATCGTCAACTGAGGCAGAGGGGCCGGGTCGAAACTGATTAAACAGCCCGATGTCTTCTCTTATTCGGAGGTCAGCTATGTCGAGTAAATACATGAAGCACACGCTGCTCACCGCCGCCGCTGCCCTGCTGGCCATGGTCGGGTCCCTGCTGGGCCAGGGCATCCAGAACCGGGAATACACCGGTCTGGACAAGTATGTCACCCAGGGGCGGCCGGACAACCTTTCGTTCGCCGGGGTGCGCGCGGCCGAGTTCCTCACCATTCCGGTCGGGGCGCGCGGCATCGGCCTCGGGGATGCCTACACCGCCGTGGCGGATGACATCTCCGCGATCTGGTACAACCCCGCCGGCCTGGGTTTCCTGCAGAACACCCAGATCATGGGCACCATGGTCGATTACACCATGGACCTCAAATACAGCTACCTGTGCGGCGCCACCCCGGTGGGGGACGGCTCCGTGGTGCTGGGCGCGTTTTTCGGCTACCTGGATATCGGTGAGATGAAGATCACCACTGTCTCCACGCCCAACGGCGACGGACGGGTGTTCGGGGCCTACGATTTCCAGATGGGCGGCACCGTGGCCTACACCTTCTCCGACCGCTTCACCGGCGGCCTGAGCCTCAAGTACGTGCACCAGGACGTGTTCAACAACCTGTCCGGCAATGCGTTCGCCATCGACGCGGGCGGGATCTACCATACGGAGTTCGCCGGCCGCGAGGTCAAGCTGGCTTTCGCCGTACAGAACCTCGGCACCAATGTCACCATGCGCGGCTCGCTGCTGGACGTGTCAGTCAGCCCGGAGGGACGGGGCGAGACCGGTGAGGCCTCGATCCCGGACGGCTACGGCGACTACTCCAACGACCCGCTGGCGATCATGCGGCGCACAACCAGGGAAGGCCAGTACAAGACCCACACCTATCACCTTCCCACCGTGGTCAAGATGGCGCTCTCGTACAACCTGTACACCTCGGGCGGCCTCAACTGGCTGGCCACCGGCGAGATCAACCGTAACAGCTACATGCCGCTCAGCTATTCCACCGGCTCGGAGGTGAGCTTCAATTTCACCGAGTACATTTCCGCGGCGCTGCGCCTGGGCTGGAAAATCCAGACCGACGAGTACACGGACGACACGGACAACACCGGCATCGCCTACAACGGCGACGATCCGACGTTCCGCGGCTTCAGCTGCGGCGGCGGGATCAAGCGCAACGTCAAAGGCAAGACCCTGGAGTTCAACTACGCCTACCGCAACAAAGGTCGGCTTTCCTCTGACAACTTTTTCACCGTGGCTTTCGGTTTCTGAGCCCGGTAAGGACAGAATCGGCTTCCATGTCTCCCGGTTCGGCGCCGAACCGCCGGGCCGGGAGACATCCGGTTCCAGTCACTCACGACTTTGAGATGTTCTCGGAGGACAGGCGGCGACAGACCCGCCGCGGGCTGTGCACCGTCGGCACGGATTGACGCTCCGGATTAAGGCAAAGGATGGAATGATGACACTGATTGGGCGGAGAGCGGGTATTTATTCAGCTTTGGTCGCAGCGGCCATAGTATGTTCGGTGCTCACGGTCTCGGCGCTCACCCGGGGAATCGAGATAGGATCGGTCGAAGCCTACCCGACGTTCGAAAGTATCGGGCTGCGTCTGAGCTATGACGGGGATTCCAATTCCAACGCCACGGCCGCGGTCCGTTACCGTTTGCAGGGCCAGGCCGCCTGGAGACCGGCCCTGCCGCTGGAGCGGATAAGCGGCAATCGTTTTGCCGGAAGTGTCTTTTTCCTGCTGCCGGGCCAGAGCTACGAGGTGGAGGTCGTCCTTTCCGACCCGGACGCCTCCGGGACCGAGACGCGGGTGCTGCGAGTGGCCACGCGCCGGGACAGCTTTCCCCAGGGCGGCGCGAAGGAGTACTATGTCTCGCCCGAGGGGCCGGAGAACGGGGACGGGACATTGCTCCGCCCGTTCCGGACCATCCAGCGGGCGGCCTCCCTGGCCGCTCCGGGGGATGTGGTCTGGATCCTGCCCGGGCTCTACCGCGAGACAGTGGAAGTGACTGCCTCGGGCAAGCCGAAGGCTTACATCGCTTTCAAGGCCCTGGGCAGGGGGGTGATCCTCTCGGGAGCGGACCCGCGCTACGAGGAGAACCTCGGGATCGGGGCCTGGCAGGCCGAGGCCGGGGGGGGAGCGGTCTACTGTACCGAGCCGGGTTATGCCACGAGGTATGTGGCGGCGGACGGTGAGCGTCTTTTCCACTACCTGTCCCGTGCCGAGTTCGACCGCTTTGTCTGCGGCGCGCCGGGCGGCTGGTATCAGGAAAAGGCCGGCGGCCGCCTGTACCTGCGCCTGGCCGACAGCCGCGACCCGAACCTCATTCCGGTCCAGGTGGCGCAGCGCGAGGCCGGTTTCCATCTCAAGGGTGCTGACTGTATCCTCATCCAGGGCCTGGAGGTTCGGGATTACGGCCGGGCCACCTTCGGCGCCGGGATACACCTGGAGGCCAGCGCCTGGAACGTGATTCGCGATTGCTCGATCCACGGGATGAACGCCGCTGTCCTGCTCGAGGGCTGGGAGAGCGAGGGCAACCTGGTCGAGGGCTGCGAACTCTGGGACAGCTCCATCTCGCGCTGGCCCTGGGCAATGACCAAGGGGCGCGACGAGGAGGGCGCGGGGGTGATATCTTATTCCGGCGGACGGGGAAACGTGGTGCGAGCCTGCCGGATACACTGCCTGTTCGACGGGCTTTCGCCGGCCGCGGAGTCGGAGCACCTGAACGATGAGAGACTCAACTGCGACTGGGACGTGTACGACAACGAGCTCTGGGACCTGCGGGACGATGTGATCGAGCCGGAGGGGCCCTGCCTCAATTTTCGTTTCTGGAACAACTACTGCCACGAGGTTTTCTCGGGGGTTTCCCTGGCTCCGATCATTGTCGGACCGGTCTACGTGATGTACAACGTGATCGCCAATCACGGGTTTCTGAGCCTTAAGTACAACGGCGTCGGGCCGGGTGTGTGCAATATTTTCCAGAACACTGTTTACACCTCGGTTCCAGGCGTGGAGGCGCTCCGCAGCGCGGACCCGATCACCGGACAGCATTTCCGGAACAATGTTTTCTTCGGCGACGGGCTGGCCCTCAACGCCATGCATGGCTTGGCCTTGGACAATGATTGGGATTACGACCTGTGGTACAACCGGGATGTCCAGTGGCTGCAAAGCTATGTCGAGTCGAAAGAGAAACGTCTGTTCCAGCTTGATCGGCGGACTGTCATCTCGATGGCGCGGTTCCAGGATCTGACCGGTCTGGAAAAGAACGGCTTGTACGCGGACCCGTTGTTCGTGGACCCGGAGCGCGGGGATTTCAGGCTGCGGCCCGGCAGCCCGGCTGTCGACCGCGGCGTGGTGCTGCCCAACGTGAACGACGGGTTCCGGGGCAAAGCCCCCGATCTGGGGGCCTGCGAGTGGGGCTCGCCGGTCCGGGGCCGCTGTCCGCTGGGCAAGGCTCTCGGCAACGGAGCGAACTGAGCCGACCGGTTGGCCGACACCCTTCGCAGATCGTTAAAGGTTTGACAGACATGGCAATGGCATGATAATAATTATGGCATCCGGGGCCTTGATTCGGCTGCTGGAGACAGGGAGAGCGGGAGAATGATTGTCAGGATTTACGAGTCCGGGGCCGAGCTGGCCGCGGCCGCGGCCGCGGTTGGCGCGGAGAAGCTCCGGCAGGCGATTGCAGAACGTGGGCGGGCCGTGTTCCTGGTGGCCACCGGCGGGTCGCAGATCGAGTTCATCCGTCGTCTTACCGAAATGCCAGGCATCGATTGGGGCCGGACAGTCATGTTCCATCTGGACAACTATGTCGGGCTGCCCACCACGCACCCGGGCTGCTTCCACCGCTACCTGAAAGAGCGCCTGATCGACCGGGTGAACCCAGGGGCGGCGTACCTGATCGACGGGCTGGCGGAGGACCCGCAGGCCGAGTGCGAGCGCTACGGCCGCCTTCTGGAGCAGGAAACCGTGGATGTCTGTTTCGCCGGGATAGGCGAGAGCGGGCACCTGGCTTTCAACGACCCGCCGGCGGATTTCAAGACCCGCAGGTCATTTCTTGTCACCCCGGTGAGCGAGGTCTCGCGCCGTCAGCTTGCCGGTGAGGGCTGGTTCGACTCCCCTGCGGAGTGCCCGGACACCGGCATCACAATCTCCATCGAGCGGATCATGAAAAGCCGCTCCATCGTGAGCGTGGTGCCCGAGGTCCGCAAGGCGGAGGCGGTGCACAATTGCCTGGAGCGTGGGATATCCCCGGACTACCCGGCCTCGATCCTGCGCCTGCATCCCGATTGCCAGATGTTCCTGGATGTCGATTCGGCCTCCAGGCTCAAGGGTTTCCGGGCCGCGCTTCAGCTGCAATGGCCGGCGGTTGTCACTCTGACGGATTGAACGGCGCGGCCGGGGAAACCGATGGCTCTATCCTGAATGTTAAGCCACGGTCGGAGCAGCTTGGGCCGCGGCTTTATTACTGGTAAATATGTTTTCCGCTGCGGCAGGGTCGCGGCGCGCACCAGGGACCAAGCGAAAGGTCAGGCACATGTCCGGACTGTTCGGCAGGATAAAGGTTTTGAGCGAGGCTGAGATGGGGCTGCTCCAGCAGGCGGCCCTCGACATTCTGGAGCGGGCCGGGATGATCGTGCATCATGCCGAGTCGCGGCGGATGCTGGAGGCCCTGGGCTGCGCGGTCGACAATGCCGGCGAGCGGGTCCGGTTCCCGCAGGCCGTGGTCCAGGAGGCGGCCCAGCGGCTCCGCGGCGATTACCTTCGCCCGGAGAGGCGCGGCCTTCGCCAGGGCAACCGCTACACGGAATCCAGCTACTACAAGCGCGATGAGGAGCTTTGCCATAGTTTCACGGCCAACTCGGGCGGGTTCTGCACCCTGGTCTACGACCTCGACCGCAACCGTCGCGCCGCCACCCGCCAGGACCTGCTCGACGGCCTCAAGCTTGTCAACGCCCTGGATGACATCACCCACTCCGGCCTGCCCTGCTCCGACCAGGCGGTGCCGGCCCCCCTGCGGCCGGTCAAGATGGCGGCCGAGCTGGCCAAGTACACCACCAAGCTGGGCGGCATCGAGGCCTGGACCGTTACCGATGTCCGTTTCATCAAGGAAATCGCGGTCGTGGTGCGCGGGGACGAGGCCACTCTTCGCGCCCGCCCCTGCCTGGTGGGTTACGCCGAGAGCCGTAGCCCGCTGGCGCTGGACGGCAACATGGCGGATGTGTTCATCGAGTACATCCGCCAGGGCCTGCCGCAGTCGATAGACACCATGCCCTGCGCCGGCACGACCACACCGGCCACCGGCGCCGGGACCCTGGCCGTGGGACTGGCCGAGACCCTGGGCGGACTGGTCCTGGGCTACGCGGTCGACCGGGAGGCCGTGCTCAGCCTGGATTTCTGCGGCAGCTACTGCGACATGAACACCCTTCTGTTCCAGCTCGCCGGCGCTGACCGTCTGCCCCTGCTCGGGGCCTGGATCCAGTTCCTCAAGGAGATGTACGGGATCAGTTGCGGGGTGCACGGCGGCAAGAGCGACGCCTGCGAGCCGGGGTTCCAGGCCGGGATGCAGAAAGCCGCCAGCGCGCTGATCCCTCTGCTGTGCGGCGCCACCGGGATCGGCACTGTCGGCCAGGTGGAGGGCTGCCTGACCTACAGCCCGCTGCAACTGGTGCTGGATGCCGAGATGGTGCGCTACCTGCGCCGGGTGCTGGCCGGGCTGACCGTGACCGAGGAGAGCCTGGCCGTTGACCAGACTCTCAAGGTGGGGCCGGAGGGCAATTTCATCGGCGAGCCGCACACCGCGGACAATTTCCGCAAGGAGTTCTGGCTGAGCGAGCTGACCGAGTGCCTGAGCTGGGAGGTCTACAAGGACCGTCCGGTGCGCGGCATGGAGCGCCTGGCCGAGGAAAAGGTGCGCGCAATCATCGCCCGCCCGCTGGAGCCGGTCCTGGATGACAATCAGATCACCGAGATCGACCGCATAGTCCGTCACGCCGAAAAGGCCATTCTGGGCTGAGAGCGCAGCCGAAGAGAGGGGTTATGGGAAAAATCAGAGCGGCGCTGGCCGCGATCGGCCCGGGCCTGTTCATGATCGGGTACAATATCGGCACCGGCAGCGTGACCACCATGGCCGAAACCGGCAGCAAGTACGGCCTGACCCTGCTCTGGGCCGTGGTGCTGTCGTGCCTGGTCACTTTCGTGATGCTGGTCGCCTACGGCCGTTTCACCCTGGTGACCGGAGAAACGGCCATTTCCGCTTTCCGCAGGCACCTTCCCCTGGGCAATTTCCTGGCGCTCTACGCCATGATCGCCCTCACTTTCGGCGAGCTGGCCGCCCTGGCCGGGATCATGGGCATCCTGACCAGTCTGATCAAGGAATGGACCCGCATTCTTTTCGGCGGGCAAGGGGCGAATGAGGTTCTGACCACCGTGGCGATCCTGGGCGGCTGTTTCTGGCTGCTCTGGCTGGGGCGCTACTCCTATTTCGAGAAATTCCTCAGCCTGCTCGTGGCGGTGATGGGGGCCAGTTTCCTGGCCAGCGCGGCGCTGCTGACAGGTGACCCGGCGGCGCTGCTGTCCGGGCTGAGCTTCAGGATGCCCTCCGGCGAGGGGGCTTTCATCAACCTGGCCGCCATTGCCGGGACCACCTGCGGGGCGATGGTGTTTGTCATGCGCAGCCTGGTGGTGGCCGAGAAAGGCTGGAACGTGGGCGACCTGCGCCGGGAGCGCCTGGATGCCGCGGTCAGTGCGGGAGTGATGTTCCTGCTGTCGGCGGCGATCATGATCTGCGCCTCGGAGGCGATTTTCCGCCGGGGCGGCGCGCCGGTCTACCAGGCCGTGGACATGGTGCGGATGCTGGAGCCGCTGGCCGGGCGGTACGCGATCAGTGTCCTGGTGGTCGGGATAATCGGCGCCGGGGTGAGCACCATTTTCCCCATCGCCCTGATCGCTCCCTGGCTGGTCTGCGACTACACCGGCCGCAAGCCCGACCTGAGAAGCCCTCTGTTCCGGGTGCTGGGCGCGGCCGGCCTCATGCTCGGCCTCACCGCCCCGGTGTTCCACTGGCGGCCGGTCTGGGTGATGGTCGCGTCGCAGGCGTTCCAGGCCACGATCCTGCCCGCGGTGACCGTGGCGTCGATGCTGTTGCTCAACGACCGCAAGCTGATGGGCGTCCACAAAGCCGGCCCCTGGATGAACCTGGGCCTGGTCCTGACCCTGCTGTTCTCCTTTTTTACCTCGTTGCCCGGCATGTTCGACCTGACCGCCGCCCTGACCCGTCAGGCCGCGGGGATAGCCCCCCTCTGGCGCGTCGTTCTGGTCCTGGCCGCGGGCGCGGCGGTGGTGGCCCCCTGTGCCTGGATTGTCTACGCCTGGGCCACGAGCCTCAAGGCCGGGCTCCGTTCGCGGCCCGGCTCCGGCAGTTGAGCAGATCTCCAGAATTGAATCGATATCTTGCCGATTTACTGAATTTATGTAAATTATGCTATGTCCGCGAGACTGTCAGGCCATTCTTGACGGAGGTAATAATGAGAATCACCCTGCGCACAGTTCTGCTCTGCCTGCTGCTGGGTTTCGGCTGGACCGAGGCCCGGGCCGCGGTCGAGGTGGCCGCCTCGACCTCGGACAGCAGCCGGTTCAGCACCGCTTTCCGTTTCAGGACCTACCAGGATGAACAGGGCAAACCGCGTCCCAACCCGGCGCCGGAGCAAATCTACGGGCCGCTCTATTCGGTCGGGCCGGTGGACGTGAGTGTCTATTTGCTGAAAACCGCCCAGGGGCTGGTCCTGTTCGATTCCGGCTACCGCGGGCGGGACAGCAGCCTGGTCGAGGACAATGTCCGCAAGCTGGGCCTCGACCCGCAGCAGATCAAGGAAATCTTCATCACCCACTGGCACCCCGACCACTCCGGCGGTGCGGCGCGGATCGCCGCGCTCTCGGGCGCCGAGGTGCTGTTGAACAAGTACGACGCCGAGGTTGTCCGCACGGGCCTCTACCGCGGCAAATCTGTTCTGACTCCGTGCGATAGAGTGAAAGACATAGAAGACGGCCAGGTGTTCGACCTGGGCGACGCGACGGTGAAAGTGCTCTACACCCCCGGACAGACCCGCGGCGAGGTGGTCTACCTGGTCACGCTGGACGGTCCCCAGGGTCCCTGCCGCGCTTTGGCGGCCGGGGACGCCACCGGGTTCAAGGACGATGTGGAGGAGTTCGAGCAAAACAAGTATCCCGGTATCTGCGCCGATTACGACCGGACCGTGGAAATCCTCAAGTCCCTCCAGTTCGACCTCTACCTGGGCGGGCACCCGCACCAGGTGTTCAACGAGATGCGCGCGGATGGTTTCCCCTTTGTCACGCGCGGGCAGTGGCTGAAAATGGTGGAGAACCGTCACCAGCAGAAAGTTGTCTTTCTGCAGGCACACCCGGAGTATGCAAACTACTGAGCCGACCGGTTTCCACAGGCTGGGCCGCGAGGAGCCGGAGCAGCAATTGGCGGCAAGTCTGCGACAGGACACAGTCACAAATTGGAGGACAAATGTCCAACTCCTGCAAAGAGGCAAGGGAATGTGGGAAGCCGCGGCCGGTTGATAAAGGCAGAATGAGCCGCAGGGATTTTTTTGTCGCCGGTGCGTTCGTGACGGCCATTCTCGGAATGAACGGCAGCGGCAAGGCTGATGCGGCCGGTGGCGGTACCCTGACGCAAATGGAGCGCGCGGTTCTACCGGATTCGGAATGCACGGCCCAGACGGTACGAAGACAGGAGATAAAAACTCAGAAAATTGTTTTCGACCGCGGACCGGGGGAGAGCAACTCCATTCTTTTCTCTCCGGTGCTTGCCGGAGAAGTGACTGAACTGGCCACCGACGCCATTTCAATCAGCGGGCATTGTTCATATGTGCAAGCCGGCAGGGAAGACGTCTACGATGTCCTGCTGGTTATGTCCGGTAAGGCGGCTTTCTCCTCGGCAGAGAATCTCCTGGAGGCTGTGGCGGAGCAGATAATAAGGCCTCCCTATGGGAACAAATACCGGATAGAGGTCAAGGCGGGTGATGAATTCAGGTGTCTGAGAGTTCGCAGGACTCTGACAGCCGAGGACATCGAAGCGATCCGTCAGAACGCGGACATGCATTCCGGTCTTTATGCGAAGAAGTACACCGAGTGCCAAGCTTACACGGAAGCGATAAAGAGTCCGAAGACAATCAACCGGATGCTGTTGCCTGAGGGCTATGTGCCGCGATTGTGCATGGGAACGGTGGAGACGACTGGCCCGGATTCAGTCGGAGTCCACGATCACCCCATGCTCGACCAGCTATTCCTGGGCTTGAAAAACTGCCGCTGCACCTGTAACGCCGATGGAGCAGAGGCGCTCCTGCTGGAGAACACTCTGCTGCACATTCCCCTCGGCTCGAAACACTCCGCATCGGTCAAACAGGACGAACTCCTTTCCTATCTATGGATGGACATGTTTTTAACGGCCGAGGGACAAAGCTATATTAACAGCCAGCACAAGATGGTTGAGCCGAAGCAAAAATAAGGCGGCAGGCGGTGACCTTATCCAGAGATGGGCAGTGATATAAAATGAACAATAAGAACACCGATGCCGGCTCGCAGGGTTAATGCGGTGACACTCTTCCGGAAGGTTTCATCCAACGGTCGCGGGGAAATAACATGAACAACTGCACACGTTTGATTATTTCAGCATTGCTCGCGCTCCCTCTCTCTCTGTCCGCCGCGGATGAAACTGCGGTGGAGGCCCGCACCGCGATAGCTCCGGACAGCCTGCTGCTGGTCTTCACCTCCGGCGTGCCTTGCGCCACTGCCACCGATATCCAGGACCCGGCTGCGCTGGATGCGATCAGCACCGCCACCTCGAAGGACCGCGGCACGATCCCCATTGCGGGAATACTCGCGGAAAGACTGGCCGCCGGCGGCGTGAAAGTCCGCCTGGCCCGGGCGGAGGAGTTCTCCAAGAACAACGTGGCCGAGCTGGACAACTACCGGACAATCGTTGTCGGTTCGCCCACCCGGATGGGCAACTACGCCTGGGAGATGAAACGCTTCCTGGACCTGGCGCTTATCGGCAATTACCTTCTCAAGCAGCCCGAAAAGGCCAGGACTAAAAGGTTCGCGCTGTTCACCACCGCGGCGGGCGAGCGCGGCGCGACGAGCCTGATGACTGTCATGGAGAAGGATTTTAAATCCTACGCGGTCGTGGCCAGGCAGACATTCTGTGACCGTCAGAGCGGCGAACAGTTCCAGGCGGCGCTGGACAGTTTCTACACCGCAATAGATTCGACAGCCAAAGCCGGGGAATGAGCTTTACGCCGGTCAATATCGATTCATCCGGAACCCGATCCGAGGAGCGGTAGTCATGCGAATGTTTGCGGCGACGCTGATCGTGTGTGTTTCCAGCCTGTTTCCCTCCGCCGGGTCCTGCCAGAGCGCTGTCACGCCACCTTTGATCCCCCGTCCGAACGGGCTGCGGCTGAACGGCGGATGGATGCGATTGTCCATCGGCTCGCCGGTGGTGGTCACCCCACAGACACGTGAGGTGGGAGAATACCTGGCCGCGTTCCTGGAGCGGGCCAGCGGCTCGCTGATCGAGGTCCGGGAGCGCTCCGCCGGACCGGATGGCGAGTACGCCCCCTGGGACAGCGACGCCGATATCGGCGCGGTGGTGCTCAGCCTCGACCCGACACTCGAGCGCCTGGGCCCCGAGGGCTACCGTCTGAGCATTGACAGCAACAGCGTGCGGATCAGCTCCTCCACTGCGGATGGGGTGTTCTACGGCTGCCAGAGCCTGCGCCAGCTCCTGCCAGCCACGGCCGAAACCGGACGGGTGCGGGATGCGGCCTGGACAGTCCCGCAGATGCAGGTGGAGGATTCGCCGCGTTTCCGCTGGCGCGGCCTGATGGTGGACTGCAGCCGCACTTTCCAGAGCCTGGAGTACCTGCGCAAGTTGATCGACTGCCTGGCCCTCTACAAACTGAATGTCCTGCACCTGCACCTGACCGACGATCAGGGCTGGCGCCTTGAGATCGAGCGCTACCCCGAGCTGACCGGCTGCGGGGCAAACTATCCCGAACGGTACCATCAGAGCGGCGGTTTCTACACCCAGGCCCAGATGCGCCAGTTGATCGAATATGCCCGCCTGCGCCGGGTGACAATCGTGCCCGAGATCGAGATGCCCGGACACTGTATGGGAGCCCTGGCGGCCTATCCGCAGCTTTCCTGCACCGGCGGGCCGTTTGAGATTTTCCCGTTCTTCAAGGGTGACGGGATCCAGGCGGATGTGTTCTGCGCCGGGAACGACTCCGTGTTCACGTTCCTGCAGAACGTGCTGGACGAGGTGATCGGGCTTTTCCCCTCGCGCTATGTCCACGTGGGCGGGGACGAGGTTCCCAAGACCCGCTGGGAGCACTGCCCCCTGTGCCAGGCCCGGATGCGGAAAGAGGGTCTGAAAAACGAGGAGGAACTGCAGAGCTGGTTCATCCGCCGGATCGAGGGCTACCTCAACGCCAAGGGCCGTCTGCTGATCGGCTGGGACGAGATACTCCAGG
This sequence comes from bacterium, assembly GCA_021372515.1. Lineage (NCBI taxonomy): Bacteria > bacterium. The sequence continues at coordinate 4,123 of JAJFUG010000044.1, read as the reverse complement.
GCGGCCTGGCCCCGCGCGCCGCGGTGATGAGCTGGCGCGGGACCGAGGGCGGGGTCCGGGCCAGCGGCATGGGTCACGACGTGGTGATGAGCCCCACCAGCCACTGCTACCTGGACTACGAGCACACCACCATATCGGTCGAGAAAGCCTACTCTTTCGACCCGGCGCCGGAGACGTTCACCGGGCAGCAGAAAAGCCACGTGCTGGGCGTCCAGGGCAATATCTGGACCCACATCGCGGTCAGCGAGCCGGCCGTGGACAGGCAGGTGTTCCCGCGCCTGATCGCCCTGGCCGAGGCGGGCTGGACCGCGCCCGCGCTCAAGGACTGGAACGATTTCAGCGCCAGGCTGGGCCGGCATTTCAGACGCCTGGACGAGCTGGGGGTCAACTACTACAAGGGGGAGTGAGCGAAGGAAGGGTGACATTTCCCGGCTGTTTTCTAACGATCCGAGCTGTGCCTTTTGCGGGGCCCCGACGTTCAACACTGTCGGGGCCTTGCTATTTCCGCGCGCCGGACGGAAAAGCTTGATTTGGCGAGATATCTCTTTATACAATTAGTTGCCGGAACATTTTGGTTTCAGAAGAGTTGGGGCTGGTTGTAAAACCATTTGCAACAGGATGAGGCATCCGGGAGGCGAGCATGTCGTTCAGCAGAAGAGCCTTCCTCCGGTCTTTTTCGGGCCTCCTCGTTCCGGCGCTCTTTCCCGCCTACGCGGCCGGGCTCGCCAAGAGCGATCCCGAGATATTCGTGCAGTATGTCCAGGGCAGGAAAGAGCGCCTGATCCGCGTGCCGTTGGGCAGCGACCTGCAGGTGAGCGGCCTGGTCACCGGCATCGTGGTCAACCGGGCCGATACGGCCAACCTGTCCCTGCTGCCCGACATGAAGCGGCTTATCCCTTTCGACCATCCCGAGTGGAGCCAGGACAACGAGCTGCTCCTGCGCAGCGGCATCTACCAGTTCGACATCCACCGCGCCGGCCTGGACAACATCGGCCACGTGATCAGCCCCAAAAGCCTGACCCAGGGCACCTTTTTCTCGTTCTACCGCGAGCCGGTCACGTACAAGGATTTCTTCATCTCAGTGGATGACACCCGCCTGTCCATCGACCACCAGAACCCCGTGCCGCTGGTCAAGAACATCATGTACATCGGGAACAAGGCGGACAAGTTCTACACCGAGAGGAAGGAATACCTGGAGGTCCTGCTCAAGCGGGAACAGGAGCTGAGCGCGTTCCCGAACCACAACCTCCCCATCATTTTCAACCGTTTCGGCGTGGGGGCGGCCAGCCTGACCCGCGAGGCGATCTGGATCATGCCGGAATGCCACAAGAAACACCTGGTCCCGGTCTACGAGCATGAGCAACTGCACGACATCACCGAAACCACCGGCCTGGTGGGCGACCTGGAGCTGATCGATTACTTTGTCAGCCTGATCGAGGAAATCCCCGAGGTGAACCGTCAGCTGCTGCGGCGCACTCTGATGGAGAACCAGGGCCTCAGCCCCTACAAGATCCTGCGCGTGGGCAACCGGATGCAGATTTTCGAGTTCATCGACGAGAAACAGTACCTCGAGGTGCCCATCGAGACGCACCCCGAGCACGATGTCTCCGAGTTCGCCACCAGCTACTCGCACACGCTGATTTACCCGGAGATCACGCTCCAGCGCTTGAAAGACGCCCGGCAGGAGATACGGCTCTCCTACGTGGAGGCCGGGGACAGGATGCTGGGCATCCTCAGGCGTGACCCGCAGCGAGCGGGCGGTTTCCTCGAATTTTTCGGCGAGACGTTCCACTGGATCAAGGGCCGGGTGCTGGCCTGACCCCGGGGGGCCGGCCCCTCGCGTGACGGTTGCCCCCCCGTGTTGAAAGATCGCTTCCCTCTAAGAGATATCCCTCCGCGCATCCGCTACGCCGCGTTTTCCTTGCCTTGTTCGATAAAACAACTAATATCTCCGGGGTCTGAATTTATCCACGCTTTCAAGCTGCTTTCAGCCATTTCCAGGAGCCGGCGACCATGACAACGGACAGGAACTGTGGCACAGCTCCGCGCGGGACTGTCTCGCGCAAGGACTTCATTTCATTGACCGGCAAGGGCGTGGCCGGGCTGACCCTGCTGGGCGGCCTGCCCTCGGTGGCCCAGGCGCAGGCCGGGGCCGCGGTCCCGGGCACTCCGCTGGTGGGGCATGTGGTCCCGCACACGCACTGGGACCGGGCCTGGTACTACCCGTTCGAGCAGTTCCGCCTGCGCCTGGTCAAGCTGATGCGCAAGCTGCTGGACATTCTGGAGAGTGATCCCTCCTACAAGTTCCACCTGGACAGCCAGACAGTCGTGATCGAGGATTTCCTGGCGCTCTGTCCGGACCAGCGCGGGCGGATCGAGAAATTCGTGCGGAACGGCCAACTGGCGATCGGGCCGTTCTACGTGCAGCCCGACCAGTTCCTGGTCTCGGGCGAGTCCCTGATCCGTAACCTGAAAATCGGCCTGCGCCAGTCCGCCGAGCTGGGCGGGGCCGAGATGGTGGGCTACCAGGCCGACAATTTCGGCCACCCGGCCCAGTTGCCCCAGATCCTGCAGGGGTTCCACATCGGCTCGTTCATGACCAACATGAGCCGCGGCATCGGACGCGAGGGGATCAGGAAAGGCCGCGTGCAGCGCTGGATCGCGCCGGACGGTGCAAGCTCGGTCTGCGCCTATTTCATGGTCGGCTACGCCAATTTCTACTACTGGGGCTTCGACAATCTGAACCCGGCGGACTATCCCACCCCGGCCCCGGACATGGACAACTGGTCCCTGGAGCTGGCCCGCAAGCAACTGGAGGCCGCGGTCGCGGAATACCGCAAGGACGCCGAGCTGGACACCGCGCAGCTCTGGCTGGGCAACGGGGTGGACCACCAGGAGGCCCAGCCGCACGTGCCCCGGCTTATCCGCGAGCTCAACCGCGGGCAGGGCCGGGTGCGCCTGGTGCATTCGAGCTGCAGGGAGCTGATCGAGGCTGTGCTGGCCGAGGGACGCACTCTGCCCGAGTTGCGCGGGCCGCTGGTGGAGGACAGCCTGTTCGGGGTGATGACCAGCCGGGTCTACCTTCAGCAGAGCTACGCCCGTATCGCCGCGCGGACCGAGCTGCTGGCCGAGCCGCTCCTGGCCCTGGCCGACCTCTACTGCAAGGGGCGCCGCGCGTTCCGCGAGCCGCAGCATTTCGGCTACACGTTCAACCCGGGGCAGAACTGGCCCGAGTATCCGGTTTACCCGCAGGCCGAGCTGGAGCACCTCTGGAAGCTGCTGCTGCAGAACGCCCCGCACGATGACATCTGCGGCTGCTCGGTGGACTCCGTGCACCGCGACATGGAGAACCGTTTCGAGCGCAGCAGTGAGATAGTGGACAGCCTGTGGAACGATGCCCTTCTGCTGCTGGCCCGCCGCCTTCAGGAGAACGAGCCGGACTCCACGCTGCCCGGCCTGATTGCGTTCAACCCGCATCCTTTCGCCTGCGCGGACACGCTGCGGGTGAAGCTGGCCCTGGAGGGGTTCACCGACCCGTCCGAGCTGGCGATCCTCGACAGCCGGGGACGCGAGCTGCCCCTGGAAGTGCTGGCGAGCAGTCACGCCGAGTACCCGCTTTTCGACGGGAACGAGTTCAACGAGAAGATGATGTTCAAGGGCCTGGAGGCCGAGGCGGCGTTCCGGCCGGAGCTGACTCCCTGCTCGCTGTCCCGGTTCAGCGTGGTCAGGCGCAAAGCTGTGTCGGCCCAGGCTGCCCCGCAGGCCACGGCGCAGGAGCAGGACGGGGCCGTGACCGTGGAGAACTCTTTCTACCGGCTGACATTCAAGCCGGATGGTTCTTTCGACCTGTACGACAAGGAACTGGACCTTAACCTGAGCGGCCTGGGGCATCTGGAGGATGTGGAGGATGCGGGGGACGAGTACACGTTCACCCGTTTCGACCCGCCCGCGCCCGCGGTCACCGCGGAGGGATCGGCCGGCCGGGTGCGCATTCTGGAGCATAACAGCTTATTCACCTCGGTGGAGGTGAGCCTGGACCTCGTGCTGCCGGCCTCGCTGACCGCGGACCGCAAGGCCCGCTCGAAAGAGAGCGTGACCAGCCCGCTGCGCCTGGTCTACGAGA
>JAJFUG010000043.1 GCA_021372515.1 bacterium | reverse complement strand
GGCTCAATTCGAGGGTAATCGCCAGTAGGGGCGGCCCACCGTGGCCGCCCGCGTGGCACTTTACATCGACATCAGTTTCTGCACCAGGCGGTCTTTCCACACTTCCATCATCTGGTCGCTCTTGGCCCGCTCCCAGAAATCGTTGAGCGTGCTGGTGCCGCCCTCTCCGCGTCCGGCCGCCACCTCGCCGTAGAGCGTGGTCAGGAACCCGCTCAGGTCCTCGCCCTTGTCGGCTGCACGTTTCTTGAGGGTCTCAAGCAGGCGGCGGTCATCCCAGGCCTCGCGCAGGCCGGTCATGAACGGAGCGGGCAGCATGCCGAACGGGGTCTGCCAGGCGTACATCCAGTTCTCCCCGTCCAGGGTGTCGAAACGGTTGCCCCAGTTGTAGGCCCAGACCAGCGAGCCGCGGCTGTCGTGGCTGGCGAAATACCAGCCGAAAGTGTAGCGCGGCACCCCGGGCGCGGTGTGGTCGGAGGTGAAGGAGTACTGCCAGAGGATCTTGCCCCCGGCCCGCACCTCGTTGGGAAGGTTCCAGTTCTCGGCCACGGCGTTGGTGCAGAAAATGTCCACATCCGGCAGGAAATCGATACCGCCGTAGTAGTGGTGGATCGAGCCGTAGATCTGCACCTTGGGGTCGCCCTGGCGCAACAGGGCCACCTGCTGCTTGAACTGCGGCTTGATGAAGTACAGCATGCCCTTGTCCGAGGTGTACTGGTGCCACTTGGCAGGCTCATCGAACGGGGTGAGGATCACGTTGGGCCAGCCGGCGGCGTCCTCGTGCTCGCGAAACCGCCGCGCCCACTCGGTGATATAGGGGGCGATTTCCTTCGGTACGTTGTAGGGGTCGCGGAAAGCCAGCTCGCTCCAGCCCTGGTCATCCAGGCCGAGCATGGTCTGGGCCAGGATACGCGGCAGGTGCATGGTGCGCGGGAACCCGTAGGGGTTGCCGCCCAGGAAATAGACCATGTCGGTCATCCCGGCGCGCTTGGCCGAGAGCATGAACTCGTCCATCAGACGGAAATCCAGGTCGAAACTGTCGCCGTTCTTTTTCATCTCCGGGCGGTCGGACTGGTACCAGATGTTGACCATGTTGTGGTTGTTCTGCTTGAGCCACTCCATCTCGAACTCGGGTATCAGTCCGTTGGTGCAGCCGCCCAGCCGCAGGCCCGCCTCCTCCATGGTCAAGAGGCGCTGGTCCAGGATTTCCAGCTCCACCGGCACCGTGGTCTCCTGGGCCGCCTTGCCCTCGCCGACGCGCAGGTGCAGCAGGCTCTTGTACTTGCCCGGACGGCTGAACTTCTCATCCGTGTGCAGGGTGACCAGCAGCATCTGGCTGTGCCCGGCCGGGACATCGAAAGCGTAGGCCGGCCAGAGGCGCTGCGGGAACGGCTCGACGAAATAGTTGCGGATGTTCCAGCCCTTGACCAGCGAGTACTCGGCCACGCGCAGCTCGGCCTCGGCCACCACCTTGCCCGCGCTGTCACGCAGCGGCTCCACGCTGGCGGTCACGGCTTTCAGGTCCGCGCCGTTGGCGTAGACTCCCAGCTGCAGCGGCTCGAACTCGTTGAGGAACATCCGGGCGGCCAGGGCCGCTCCGGCCTCGCCCGCACGCGGGGCGCTCACCGGCAGCACCAGGTCCATGTAGTTGCGGGCGAACGGCACCAGCTTGCGGCCGGTCCACTGGGCGGGCAGAACCGGGGCCTCGGCCAGGGCCCAGTAGGAGGAGTCGATCACGCCGCGCCTCTGGGCCCGGGCCACCCACTCGCGGCAGGCGGCCTCGTAACGGGCCTGTTCATCCGGCAGAGGGGCGACCAGGCGTGCCGAGCGTACTTTCAGCTCGCCGCCGGGCGAGACGATCCGGAAACGGATTGTCTTTGATGGCAGGTGCAGGTAGATCATGTCCGCCGGGGCGGGAATGCGCGCCACTCTCCACTGGCCGTCGCCGAAGCCGCCGAAACGGTGGACCTCGTCGAACGGATTGTCGGTGGACAGGCCGGAGTAGACCTCCGCGCGCACCATGTCTTTCACATTGTCCAGATACTCCAGCTCCAGGACCACCATCTCGCCGCGCGGGGGACGGTTGCCGCTGAACCAGGCCGGGGCCTCGAGCAGGCCGCCGCCGCGGCGGTCGGCCAGGGTCAGCTCGGAGCCGGAGCCGCTCCAGGCGTTGTCACCGGCCACCGGGGTCATGGCCAGGGGGAGTTTCACCCCGGCCGGGGCCTTGAAATCGAGCGCCGTGGCGGGAGCGGCGGCCAGGGCGATCAGAAACAGAAGCAGGGCGAGGGCAGACAGCGCGCGTTTCATCCGGGTGTCCTTTGCCAGCGTAACGGGTTGGGAGGCGAATAGTAGCTCGGAAAGGGACGACTATTGTTTGCGAAAAAACAGGCGTTCCACCCCGCAGAGGGAACGCCCGCAATATTAAACCGTTATGGGGAAACGGCAACTTTTTTCTGTGTTCCGGATTGTCACCCTGCCGAAAGGCCTGCGGACAACTCCTGCAGTCGCTCCAGCACGCGCGCGACAAGCCCGCTCTGGATCATCTCGCCCAGGAACCCGTCGCGGTGGCAGTCCAGTTCCACGATTGTCACAAGCAGCTTCCGGCAGTCCTCCAGCGAGGCGGCGTCCGCCAGAGAGGGGTCATCCCGGAAGCGGGCGCACTCTTTCTGCCAGCTTATCCAGCGGAAACCCTCCGGGGCGCAGCCGCCGTGGCGCACCTGGCTGATAAACTCCAACACCGCGGCGTTGTACTCCAGGCGGGGCAGGCCCCCGGCGGCTTTGACGCTCCAGCCGCCGGGCTTGAAATCCGCCTGATGGAACGCCTGGGCAAAACGGGTCAGGCGCTCCGGCTCGAAGCCTTTTTTCATCCTTCCGGGCAGGGCCGTATCCACAGCGGTCCTCCGTTCATTGCACGCCGGCCACCTTGAGCAGAAGGGCCAGCACATCCGCCATCCCGACCACGCCGTCATCGTTCACGTCCAGGCAGGGGTCGGAGGATTTGTCCCGAATGGAGCGCAGCAGGCCGATCACATCGGGAATGCCCAGCACCCCGTTGCCGTCGAAATCCCCGGGCAGGCTCATCGTGCATTTGCCGGCCGGGTTTTCGAGGAATACCACCGCGGCGCTCATCGCACCCAGGCTCAGGCTGGTGACCGGGGTGTACTTGAGGCTCGCGCCCTCGTGGCCGGTGGCCGGGTCGGCCCAGTACTGCGAGGCCGGGCCATCCTCCTCGGCCAGGTACATCGTGTCGGGCAGGGTGACTGTCTTGGCCGAGTTGCTAACGTTGCAGAGCACCCAGCCTTTCTCGTACTCGCGACGGAACACGCCGTTCCAGACCAGTTGCGCCAGGGAGGCCCACTCGCTTTTCCAGGGGCCGAGGTCGAGCTCGAACTCCGGGTACCAGAGGACATGGCTTACCGCGCCGAAATCCCCGGGGCCGTACATGGTGAGGTACAGCCGTCCCGTGTTGCACAGCAGGTAGACACCGGTGAGCCACATACGCTCGCGGGCTTGCCCGGCCTGGTCCTCGCTGCTGTAATAGCCCTGGCCGTGCAGGTAGACCCCCTTGGCCTGGATGTTCCTGACCCGGGCGATCGCAAGCTGGGCGTCGGTGGCATCCGGCCAGCCGCCGAAAGTCTCCAGCATGGCGCCGTGCATGTAGTCGCCCTTGTAGTAGTGCGCCCCGCCCTGATCGACCCAGTTTGTCTGCAGGTTGTCGATGTTGGGGAAGAAAGCGTAGCCGGCCGAGTCGAGCTTGGCGTCGACCTGACGGCCCCATTCGTTGAGCTTGGGGATCCAGGTGCTGGTGGTGCTGGACACGTTGTCGAACAGCGCGGCATAGTTGGTGCGGCCGAAAATCGCCTCCACAGTGTAGGTGTCGGCGAACACACCGTCGCACTCGTTGCCTTTCATCTCATCGATGCAGGAACTGGTCCACCAGTTCAGCACCTCGGGGTTGCCGATATCCAGGACAAATCGCTCGTGGTTGTGCTCGACCCACTCACCCGACCCGGTCTTGAGGATCCAGTCCGGGTGCAGCTTGACCGTGCTCCAGTTGGAGAGCGGGCTGCTGCCCGGGGTCCACTCGCTGTTGATTATGGTCGCGGAGAGCGTGTCGATGGTGATCGACAGCTTGTAGTGCAGGTGCAGGAAATTCTCGTTGTAGGAGCGGATGAGGCGGATGTCGGGCAGCCGCATTTTCTGCACGCCCACATAGCGCTCGGCGATAAAGCGGGCCTCGGCAGCGGTCAGGTTGCCGTGGAGCTGGTCGGAGAAGATATGCACCGAGCGGTGCTTGGCCGGGTCGTAGGCGGAGGAGGGGAATGGCCGCCTGGCGAGCAGGGCGAACGGCGTGGCGAGAAGCAACAGCAACAGGCACAGGCTCAGACGATGTTTCGGCATACGGCGCTCTTCGGTTGAGGGTTAAGCTTCTCACTTAGGAATATATGATTAAGACCGGCTTTTGATCCAGTCTAATGTTCGGCAGGCTGCAGGGCTGTCCAGGAGCCGGCCGCGGCTCCGGCTGTGGCGGGGATATAGTCGCTCGTAACCAAACGACTACGTCCTGACCACAAAATTTCTTCCGCAGCTCGTGCGTACAGTTTTTCTGCGTCCGTAGACGGGCAAACTCTTCACAAAGATAACGTCTAATGCTGTCAAATCAATGGATAATCACCCTACCGCGCGGAATTATTTTGTCTTGACACTTTTTTGAACCCGCGGCACCTTTCAGCAGTCGGAATGAGAAGACTGATTCAACAGGCTGAACATTCCACATTCTCCGGAGTGAAGGATGCAACCCACGCGCTATGCCCCGTTCATCAAGCGGTTCGTCGCCTTTGTCGTGGATTTCATACTCAGCGGCGCGATATGCGCGCTGCTGATGCTGCCGCTGGCGCTGGTGTTTATCCCCAAGCTGCTGGTGGACAGCGCGCTGGTGGGGCTGTTCAGCGGGCGGCATTTCGACCCGGAGCGCCTGTTCGAGCACAGCGCCGCGATGATGCTCTTTCCCCTGATCTGGAACATCATACTGTTCGTGCTGGTTGCCAGCCTGGTCCATCTGCTGTATTTCGCCCTGTTCGAGAGCAGCCACCGTCAGGCCACGCCGGGCAAGATGCTGCTGGGGATATTTGTCACCGATGAGCAGGGGCGGAGGATAAGTTTCGGCCGGGCGGTGGGACGGAACCTGGCGCGGGTGCTGTCGAAAATGTTCTGCTGGCTGGGCTACCTTCTGGCCCTGTTCACCGAGCGCACCCAGGCGTTGCACGACCTGATCGCCTCCACCCTGGTGCTGGAGCCGGCGGTGAGCGCTCCCTGCGCCGGGCCGCCCTCGGCGGAGCCGCCCTCGGCCGCCCGTGTCCGTCCACAGCCCGAGCCGCCTGCCGCCGCCGCCCCGTCAGCCGACACGAACCCGCCGGCCGAGCCGCAAGCGCCGGCCCAGGACAGCCCGCAATCCAGGGAAACTTTCTGAACGGAGAACAAGGAGACATTTCGATGGTCCAGACCCGTTTCGCTCCGTTTTTAAAGCGGTTCGTGGCATTCCTGATCGACCTGGTGGCCAGCCTGATCGTGGCCCGCGTGCTGCTGATCCCGCTGCGCATGCTGGTGCAGCCGCACGATTTCTTCGGCGACCCGTTCGCCCACTGGGGCATACTGGGGCGCATGGCTGGCGGGGTTTGCAGTTGGCTGCCCTCGCCGGGCTGGCTGTTCGGGGTGAACGGCGGCGAGTTGCTGGGTTGGGCCTCCACCGCTGTTTTCGTCCTGTATTTCAGCGTGTTCGAAAGCTCCTGGCGCCAGGCCACCCCGGGCAAGATGGCTCTGGGCATTTTCGTCACCGACGAGCAGGGGCGGCGGCTCTCGTTCCCGCGGGCGCTGGGGCGCACCCTGGGCAAGCTGCTCTCCACCGCCTGCTGCCTCATCGGCTATATAATCGCCCTGTTCAGCCGCCGCAGCCAGGCGCTGCACGACCTGATCGCCAACACCCTGGTGCTGGAGCCGTGCCAGACTCCCTCGCTGAGTGAGCCGCCCCAAGCCGAGCCGCCGCGGCCCTGAGCGGGTGCAAGTGACAGAATGCGCCGGAGGCGGGCAAGATCCAGACCGCCTCCGGTTTTTTATTGCCCGCACCCGACTGCGGCCCCGCCCCACTTCCGTATTTTGCGGAAAAGTGTTATTTTAGAGGGTAATCGTATTCCGGCAACGTCCCGCGGGGGGCCGGACTCAGAGCGGGAGCGGTCCGCGGCGCCCGGTCAAGGGCGTTCGAATGTGGGGGAGAGGATAAGATGTTGCGGTTTATCCTGAAATGGGGCCTGATGGTCCTGGTGGTGTACCTGCTCTGGCAGATGATCGTAGCCAAGCCCCAGGCCGAGAAGGTGAGCGAGGCCGACCTGGTCGGCAAGCTGATCGAGCACACCGACATCCTGAAAGACTCACAGGGCAAGGACATCCTGGAGCCGAAAATCAAAGACGGCACTGTGGACAAGTGGCTTACCGCGGGGCTTCTGCGCACGGGCGCGCTGGTGCTCAGCGCCGCCGGCGACCCGCCCGACAGCGCCGCCTGCCGCCGCAGCCTCAAGTACATCCGCGCCGCGGCCATGCTCGACAGCCTGGACTCCGAGGCGGACCAGTTCCTGGCCTACGCCCTCTGGGGCCTGGGCGACCGCCAGTCGGCGATTGTGGCCTGCGAGCGGGCGGTCAGCCGCTGTACGCCGCAGGATACCACCCTGGCCCCGGCCTGGCTGGGCAGCCTCTACCTGGAGGAGGGACGGACCGACAGCGCCCTGGCCTGTTTCCGCAGCCAGTTGCGGCTGGACCCGCGGAACGAGACCTATTACAACGACACCCGCTACTACCTGACCCGGGCCGGGGTGCCCGCCGACACGCTGGAGGCGGTGCTGAGCCTGAGCGAGGTCCATACCGGGCTTTTCAAACGCGCCGGGCGGGCTTATAATGAAATGATTACCTGGCCGCGGCGCAAGCTGGCCGGGATGCTTCGATAGGCGTTGGAATCATTTGCATCTTATCGTCCCAGAGGGTTGGCCGGTAAGGATAGGCAATATGGTCAAATGCAGCCGGGCATGGAGGAAACTTTTAGCCTGACCCGGCTTGTCGGGATGGAAATGCGGTCTCGAAGAAACGCTGGGATTCATATAAGTGGTTTGTAATTGTCAAAATAAGCTGATCCTGATTGATTCGATTGGAGATTGTATTGGAGGAGATTATTGAAACTTAAGCAGATGCTTTATGGTATATCCACTTTTATACCGGGAATGGATTCATTATTTCATAGAGGTACGGGTGGCGCCGGTTCGGCCAGGTATTGTTATTCTGTCTGGCTGCGCCATCTGGTGATGGCCAAGAAAAGCGGGCTGAATTTCCATCCGAAGATAGTGGCGGAGTTGGGGCCAGGCGATTCATTGGGTATCGGAATTGCGGCTTTGATTTCCGGTAGTGAAAAATATTATGCATTCGATATTGTAAATCACTCAAATGCCCAAATGAATAAAAGAATATTTAACGAACTCATTGCTCTATTCGAAAATAAAACACCCATTCCAGACGAAGATGAATTTCCCGACATCAAGCCGTCTTTGTTGGATTACAGGTTTCCCGAAGATGTTTTGGATGATGGCAGGATGCAGCATGCACTGGAAAAGTCACGGGTTGGAAGTATTGAGGAATCAATTGACGGAATGAATGAAAATGAATCGATGATTCATTTTAAAGTGCCCTGGAGCGACGTTTGCGATCAGGCGAAGGAAACCGTGGATTTAATCTATTCGCAAGCGGTTCTTGAGCATGTTGATGATTTGCGAAGCGCATACAGGGCGATGTATTCGTGGTTGAGACCGAATGGTTATATTTCGCACCAGATTGATTTTAGATGTCATGGAACTGCGGATGAATGGAACGGCCACTGGCGGTATTCCGACTTTGTGTGGAGCTTGATACGCGGAAAGAGAAAATATTTGATTAATAGAGAACCGCATTCAAGGCATCTTGAAATTATGCTTGAAGAGGGGTTCGGGATTGTGTGTGACCACTTGTATAAATTAAAATCAAATATAGCTAAAAACGAATTGGCTTCGCGGTATAAAGAAATTGCCGAAGAGGACTTGATTACGGGTGGAGCTTTTATTCAGGCAACCAAAACGGCGAACAAATAACTTGGTTTTTAGTAAAACACGCAAGGCATGGAATGCACACAGGCAATTGGCTGAACAACAGGATATCGAAGTTCTCTATGCGTCCAGCCGGAGTGTTGTTATTGGCCGAAACAAATGCCCGGCCAGAGAAATCGACTCTATTTTTTGGGGTAATTGATTGAACTTCATCATCGAGTAATAGATATGCGCACACACATCGTACACGAGCAGGCGGACTCCCTGGTCTACGAGATCCGCCAGATTGTGATCCTGGCCAAGCGGATCGGCGCGGCCGGAGTGCCCCTCACCTGGGAGAACATCGGTGACCCGGTGGCCAAGGGCGAGCCGGTCCCGGACTGGATCATCGAGCACCTGGGCGCGGTGAGCCGCATCCAGAAAAGTTGGGGCTACAGCCCCTCCAAGGGGATGGACGAAACCCGCGAGTTCCTGGCCGCCGGGCTCAACGCCCGGGGGGCGGTGCAGATCACGCCCGAGGACATCTACATGTACAACGGCCTGGGCGACGCGGTGAGCAAGATGTACGGCTACCTCAACCGCCAGGCCCGGGTGCTGGTGCCCTCGCCCTCCTACTCGATCCATTCCACCCACGAGGGCTACCACGCCAACGCCGCCCCGTTGATCTACCATCTTGACCCGGCGCGCGGCTGGCTGCCCGACCCGGATGAGATCCGCCGTCTGGTGGACCAGCACCCCGAGGTCTGCGCCGTGCTGCTGATCAACCCCGACAACCCCACCGGCTCGGTCTGGCCGCGCGGGATGGTCGAGGCGGTGGTGGAAATCGCCCGCCAGAACGACCTGTTCGTGATCGCGGACGAAATCTACAACCGTCTGACCTATAACGGCCGCACCGCGACGCTGCTGGCGGACGTGATCGGAGAGGTGCCGGGCATGGCCCTAAAGGGGATCAGCAAGGAATATCCCTGGCCGGGAGGACGCTGCGGCTGGATTGAGGTCTACAACGAGGACCGCGACCGTGAGTTCAAGCGCTACGTGCGCACGCTGTTCGATGCCAAGATGGTGGAGGTCTGCGCCACCACCCAGCCCCAGATGACCATCCCGCGCGTGTTCTCGGATGAGAGATACCCGAAGCACCTCGAGGCGCGCTGCGCGGCCTACGAAAAGCGGTCGAGCCAGTTCGCCGCGGCATTCGAGGGCCTGGAGGGGGTGCACGCGGTGCGGCCGGACGGCGCGTTCTACGCCAGCGTGATATTCGATTCCGGGCGCCTGAACGGCAAGCAGAAGCTGAAGGTGAAGAACTCCGGGGCCAAGTCCGTGCTGGATGAGGCCCTGGCCGCCGGCAATGTCCGCGCGGACAAACGCCTGGTGCTCAATATCCTGGCCGCCACCGGCATCTGCGTGGTCCCGATGAGCGGGTTCACCAGCCAGTTGGACGGTTTCCGCATGACCCTCCTGGAGCAGGAGGATAGCAAGCGGGCCGCCACCCTGGCCACGCTCCGAAAAGCCATCGAGGACTACCTGGCCTCGGCCTGAGACAAGTCGAGTCAAGTTAAAGGCGGAATGCAAAAAGGGGCACGGTGCACCGTGCCCCTTTTCTTTCGGACCAGATAGCCCGTTGCTCTCGCGCCGAGGCGTACCCGTGTGTGCGCCCGTCATGCTTTTTTGCCTGCCTCCGCCGTGACACACCCCGCCCGTTGACGCGGGCACCCCTCTCGAGAGGGGATTAAAAGCGCGCCGTGCTCCTTTAAGCAAGGCTGTCTTTTTGCAAGTGGATGGGGGAGAGGCGTCTTTACTCCCCTCTAAAAAGAGGGGTGGCGGCGTAGCCGACGGGGTGTGTGGTTTTTCTCCCACTTTGAAGTAGAGGGATAGAGGGGGATTTGATCCAGTAAATCGGGCACGGCGCGCACCGTGCCCGAAAAAAAGGGCGGACACACGGGTCCGCCCCTACGGTCTTTAGTTATAGCCTCTTTTTCAGTGCGCTGGCCGCAACACGCGGAAGCCCACCGTGTTGCCGTCGATAAGCCACCAGATGCCGCGCGGGCGCTGCGGATCGCGCTCGGTCCAGGCATCCAGCTGCTGCAGGCGGTTGGTCGGACGGGCCTCCACGGCCGGGTCATCCCAGCTACCGCCACGCAGCGAGGCCTTGTCGCCCACCCACCACTTGGGGCCCTTGGGGTCCACGTTTACACCGCTGGCCTTGAGCTTGTCATAGTACAGGGAATCGTACTCCTCGAAGCACAGCTCCCAGGCATTGCCCAGCATGTCACACAGACCGTAAGCGTTGGGCTTTTTCTTGCCCACCGCCTGGGTTTCCCAGTCGCTGTTGTCCTCGTACCAGGCGTACTCGTCCAGGCTGGCGGTCATGTCCTCGCTGTCGCCGGCCCGGCAGGCGTACTCCCACTCGGCCTCGGTGGGCAGACGGAAATCGTGGCCGGTCTTCTTGGTCAGGTACTTGCAGTAATAGGTCGCGCCGATCCAGCTGACACCGATCGCCGGCTTGGAGCCGCGTCCCATGCCGTGGTCGTAGGCCCCGTAGTAGTTGGAGGGCCGGGTCACGGCGTCGATGCCCTGGCGCCAGAGCGAGTATTTCTGCTTGCCCCAACTGTAGAGGTTGTTGAACCAGATGAGGTTCAGCTTGGGCGAGGCCAGGGTCACGGCGTCCAGCATGGTGCTGTCCTTGACGAAAGCGAACTGCTCGTACTGGTCCCAGGTGACTTCCGTTTTGCCTATCCAGTACGGCCCCACCTTGACCTTGCGCACCGGGCCCTCGTCCACCTCGCGGTTCGGCGCGCCCTCGGGGGCGCCCATCTCGAATTCCCCGCCCGGCACGTAGACCATCTCCAACTCGATGTTCGTGCCGGGAATCTTCTCGGTGTAATTCTGGGGCGGCGTGTCGAGCTTCGGGCCGCACCCGGCGAATACAATCAGGGCCGCCACGGTCAGGGGCCACAAATCTCCTCTTCGCATCACTGTTTCCTTTTCTCCCTCAGGCTTGTCAGGGGCGGCCGGCCGCGGTGCAAAGCACGCTCATCCGGCGCCGGGTCAACGGGTGGTCTTGCCTGGGATCGGCAGGGGCCGCTCGGGCAACGGGCCGAAAGCATAGGTCTTGGGCTGAAGGTCCAGCGGCGAGGCCATGATCTGGTCCCAGGTGATTTCCTTGCCCGTGTAGGCGCTCTCGCGGCCCATGATCCCGGTCAGTGTCGATTCGGCCACGTTCTGGGACTCGTTGATCTTGGCGCCCTTGCGGATGCAGCCCAGCAGGTCCACATGCTCCTGCACGTAGGGGTTGACTTGCGCGCCCTGGTAGCGCCAGTTGGTCTTGCCGCGCATCTTGATCAGGCCGTTGGTGTCGGCCCGGCCGGTGGAGCCGCTGACGAACTCGGCGATCAGGGTGTCGGTGTTGTTCCACTGACGGCAACTGGACATCATGTGCATGCCGTTGGGATACTCGAAATCGACCACGAAATGGTCGTAGATGTTGCCGAACAGCGGCTCGGTGCGCACGATGCGGCCGCCGGTGCCCAGGGCCTTGACCGGGTGGGCGTTCAGCAGCCAGTTGATCACGTCGATGTTGTGCACGTGCTGCTCGACGATGTGGTCGCCGCAGATCCAGCAGAAATAGTACCAGTTGCGGCACTGGTATTCCATGTCGCTCCAGCCGGCCTGGCGCGGGTAGCTCCACAGCTCGCCGCCGTTCCAGAATACACGGGCGGCCTCCACTTCGCCGATTTCACCGTTCTGGATACGCTTGATCCATTCCTGGTAGGCCGGGTCATGGCGGCGCTGGGTGCCGGCCACCACGCAGAGGCCTTTCTGCACGCTGAGCTTGCCGGCTTCCATGAAACGGCGGATGCCGGCCGGGTCGGTGGCCACCGGCTTCTCGGTGAAAACGTGCTTGCCGGCCTTGACCGCGGCCTCGAAATGCAGGGGACGGAACCCCGGCGGGGTGGTCAGGATCACCAGGTCGACATCCGTGGCCAGCAGCTTCTGGTAGGCGTCGAAACCCACGAAGCACTTGTCCTTGGTCACGTCGATGTTGGGCAGGGGACCGCCTTCGCGCTTCGGGTCTTTCAGCTTGGCCAGGCACTTGTCCAGGTGGTCCTGGAAAATGTCGGCCATGGCCACCAGGTGCACGTTGGGAGCGGCGCTGATGCAGTTGTCCACCGCCCCGGTGCCGCGGCCGCCGCAGCCGATCAGCCCGATCTTGATCGGGTCGGCGCTCTGGCCCCAGGCGTTCTTGACGATGGAGAAACCGGCCAGGGCCGAGGCGGCCAGGGCGCCGGTCCTCAGAAAATCACGGCGGTTCTGGTGTCTGGAGCTGAACTCTTCGCTCATTTTTGCGCTCCTGCAACAAGACGCGATTGTGCCGCCGGGCAGCGGCGGTTGACAGGGAAGAGGCATCTTTCGGCTGGGTAATTAGTACACAAGGTTGGAATAATAAAACCGGGGGCGACCCTGGTGCAACTCTTTTTTCAGAATTCCTTTAGAAATGCATGCACTTTCTTCACCTGCTTCAGGTAAGCCTCGATCTGGGGGGTGAGGAACTCGCAGGTCTCGCGGTAGCCGCGGGCGGTGTACCAGCCGACAGTCTCATCCTGGCAGAGCAGCCAGAGGCGCTTCACCGAAGCGCCCCGGGCGTACTCTTCCAGACGTTCGAGCAACCGCGCGCCCACCCCCTGCCCCCGGGCGGCCGCGCTTACCAGAAGGTGGTTCACATAAATCGAGGCGCCGTCACAGCTTCGCGTGGCCAGGATCACCCCCAGGAACTCGTGGTTGGCCTGGGCGATGAACGAGCAGTCGGCCTGTCCCACCGCGATTGTCAGGTAGATCGAGTCGCGCTCCTTGGGCAGGGGCGACCAGTCCATCTGGTTGAGCAGGAAAAAGTCATCGGCTGTGAGCGGGCGAATCTCCATTGTCCCTCGATCTCCTATCTTAGCGGATTTCCAGATAATCCCTGTCCGGCAGCTTGGGGAATGGCGCATGGGGCTCGGTCTGGTACCAGAACGCCGTTGAGGAGATGTCATCCTGTAGCGGCAGGTAGCGATGGTCAGCGCGCCAGCCCAGGGCCTGGATCGTCACTTTGAGGTCTTTCTCGAAGCGGACCGGGTCCATGATGTGCCAGCGGTAGAGGCCAAACCGCTGCTGCGAGTCGTAGAGGCCGTCCGGCCGGATCACCTGGGGCATTCCGGAATAGGGGGTGCTGAACTCCTGGTACTGATGCGTGACCTTGTTCTCGAAGTTATAGGAGCCGCAGAAATAGTCCTCCGTGCCGGTGCCGCAGATCGTTGGGAACTGGCTGTCTCCGTCCAGGAAGAACTTGATCTCGCCCTCGCCCCACCAGCCGGTGTTGTTGACCCCCCAGGCCAGGTAGGTGCCCACGTACTGGCCCCAACCCTTGACCCCGTCCAGTATGGTCACCACCTCTTTGTATGGCAGGGGGTTGACCCGCCGGAACTGGGCGTGGAAATAGGCGGCGTCCTCGGGCACTTCGGTCAGGGTATAGTCGATCTGGTAGTAGAGTGTCATCTCCTCGGGATCGATATTTTCGAAAGTGATCCGGCAGGACTTGCGGAACGGCATCTCCCAGTAGCAGTTGAACGCGCTGCCGGGGTTCACGCAGACCGGCAGGGAGCTTACCTGGGCGTAGCGGCCCCAGCCGCAGGCGAAAAAGTCGCCCACCGGGCACTCCACCGAGGGTGTGGCCTCGCCGTCCCAGTAGATACGGATGATGCAGTGCCGCCAGACACCGGCGGGAGTCATCCAGATGTGCTGGATCGCGCCGGGGCCCTGGATTTCGGCCAGGGTAAAGGTCTTTCCGGCCTCGATGTGGATGTAGGGCGAGACTTTCCAGCCCTGGCCCAGGTCGCGCGCCGCTTTCAGGGCCGGGCCGTCCACCGACATGCCGCCCTTGCCCTTCTCGCCGTTGAAATTCTCGGCGCTGATCGACCGGGTCTTGGCCTTGGAGAGGCGCGACAGGTTGCCCAGGTTCATGCCCAGGCCGTTGAACCCCTGGTCCGCCCCTAAAGCGGCGGTGACAAGGAACAGGGTTAGTGCGGAACACATCAGACTGAGCTTCGACATCGGGCGCCTCCGGTGCGAAAGGGGAGTGGCTTGATGGAACGGATGAAAAGTTTTTATTCCGGTCTGATTATATGCAAAGGATAGCACGATTCAAGGTTTTTCTCCTTTCAGCGGACGGCAATCAGTAAAAACGAGGGACCACCCGGAGGTCCGGCCGGTCCCATACGCAACACTGACGGTTTTATGGCGCGCTCACTCGTCCGTGACACAGCCCTGGCTGGCCGGGGAGACCATCTTGGCATATTTCCAGAGCACGCCGCGACGGAACCCGTGATCACGGGGCTGCCACTGGAGGCGGCGGCGTTCCAGCTCGGGGCCGTCCACGTGCAGGGTCAGGGTGCGGGCCTCGGTGTCCAGGCTCAGCCTGTCGCCGTCGCGCACCAGGGCGATCGGGCCGCCCACCTGCGCCTCCGGGCAGACATGCCCGACCACGAACCCGTGTGTCCCTCCCGAGAAGCGGCCGTCCGTGATCAGGGCCAGCTTGTCCCCCAGACCCTGGCCCATGATCATCGAGGTGACTTTGAGCATCTCGCGCATGCCCGGGCCGCCCTTGGGGCCCTCGTAGCGGATCACCACCACCGAGCCGGCCTTGACCCGGCCCTGCTCCAGCGCCCGGATGCAGTCCTCCTCGCTGTCGTAGACCTGGGCTGGGCCGTCGAACCGCAGACCCTCCTTGCCAGTGATCTTGGCCACCGCGCCCTCCGGGGCCAGGTTGCCGTACATTATCTGGATATGCCCGGTCTTCTTGATCGGTTTGTCCAGCGGCTGGATGATGTCCTGGCCCGG
>JAJFUG010000042.1 GCA_021372515.1 bacterium | reverse complement strand
GGCCAGGACCAGCCCGGCGACCAGCCCTCCGGCCAGCACACGCAGCCTGTTGATTCCGTTCATCGTGTCCTCCTTGTCAGTCTGTCGGTTCAAGCGGTTACACGAGTATTCGCATCGGCCTCACTCCGCGCCGCGCAGCTCCCGGCGCACGGCCTCGGCGGCGGCCCTGTCGCGCAGGATATGCCCCAGCTCGCACATGATCAGGTGCTGCGCCCCGGCTTCTTTCAGGATACGGAACTCCTGGTGCAGGCGCTCGGCGCTCTTGCGGTCGCGCGCATAGGTGCCGTCCGTGTAGAACCCGAACATGGGCATGCCCTGGGTGAAAGAGTGGCTGTAGGGACCCTCCACCACGCGGCGGGTATACTGGCGCACCTTGTCCAGCGGCCAGTGCGGCTGGAAGAACCAGGCCGTGGTGATCCCGGCCAGGTCGACTTTCACCCGCAGGCCGTAGAACAGGTCGGGCAGGTAGACCGGGTGGATGTGGTTGGCGATGGTCATGCCGGGTGCCACGGTCTTGGTGCGGTCGTAGAGGGTGTCGTAGAGCGCGACCAGGGTCTCGGCGTAGAATCGCCCCGAGGCTTCGGAATCGCTCAGCTCCGGATGGGCCGCGCGCCAGGCGGCCAGGCGCGCGCGGCAGACCGGGCATTCGCAGCTGTGGTAATTCCGGTAGCCCACGAAATCGAAAATGACCCCGTCGTAGCCGGACTCCCGCAGGCGTTGTACCTCGGCCAGGGTGTAATTCACCACGCCGGTGTCGTTGGGGCAGGTGAAATTCTGGTCCAGGATTTCATGGTTCCCGGGAGCTGGCTCGCCGCCGTACTGGTAGAACTGCTCCGGCGGGATACGCGGCGGGTCGAACCCCGGCAGGCTGTCCTCGCCCGCGGCCAGCTCCTGGAGGCGCGCCCCGGGACGGCGGGCCAGGGGGCAGAGCAGGGCCCAGGACTTTAGCCCGCGCGCCCGGCAGACCTCGGCCACGCCCGGAGTGTCCCAGCACAGGCCGTTGAACCCCAGCGCGGCGGCCGAGTCGGCGGCCTGCTCCAGGTCCTGCACCGTGTGGGCCTGGATCGACCAGACACAGATTATTTTCTGGCCCGAGAGCGGAGCGGTAGCGCTGTCCGCGGCCTTCGCCGGGAGGTAGGTCAAACAGTACATGAGCGTGATCAGAACCAGGGAAGCCTGTCGCATGTTCCGCTCCAGGTTGATCGGAAAGATGGTAGAGACTCGGTTGGATTTTCCTCAAATTTAATACAGGGTTTTCCTCCGGCACAGTCAAGGAAAATTCGCGAAAGGCCCGGTTTCCGCGAAACTGCCCGTGCAGCCGGGTTGGTCCGCCAAAAAACCTGTTGCTAAAACCGACCGGACATTCAAGATTTAAACTCCATCCCCACAACACGAATGACGGCGGAATCGAGCACGCGAACCCCAGTCCGAGCCGGGAGAAACCCGAGATGAAACTGATCCGTCCGTGCCAGTTCCTGTTTGTTTTCGCTTTCCTGCTGAGCTTTTCTCCGCTTGGAGCGGCCACGGTTTTCGACCGGGACCGTCACCCTGTCCCGCACGAGCACCCGCGCCTTCTGGGCAGCGCCGAATACCTTCGCCAGCTCGCCCGCGAGCGTCCCGAGGCCTACACCCGGATGAGCGAGATCGTGACCCAGCGCGAGGGCGGCGACCACGAGCGCATGCTCTCCTGCGCTCTGGTCTACGCCATCGACGGTCCCTCGGCCGAGAACTGGGGCCGCGAGGCGGTGAAGATCGCCCTGAAGCACATCGACGACCCGATCCTGGTCGGCCACACCCGTTTCGGCGACATCCTGGCCAACTGCGCCCTGGTCTACGACCTGTGCTGGCCGCTCTGGACCCCGGAACAGAGGCAGAAATTCCACGACTATATCAGCCGTACGGTCGAGGCGAACGTGGAGAGCGAGCCATCCGTGTTCCACAACGCCTGGTACAGCTACAAGCATTGGGGCTACGGTCTGGCGGCCTACGCCACTTACTACGAGTACGACCGGGCGCAGGCGATCCACGACAAGTTGGAGAACGATTACCAGGAGATGGTGCTGCCCGCCTACCGCATGGCCGGTGCGGGCGGGGGCTGGGCCGAGGGCTACTACATAAACTACTGGAGCTACGAGTGGATGTTTTTCTGCGAGTGCGCCCGGCGGGTGGAGGGGGTGGACTATTTCGGCGCCGCGCCCGAGTTCCTGGGCCACCGCGCCGTGGCCTCAATGTTCGAGACCTACCCCGGGATCGGGGCCTACGCCTCGCGGCGGCCCGTGCCCATGGGCGACGGACGCGGGGACGTGTTCACCGCGGAGCGGGACAAGGCGCTCTGCGCGCGGCGTATCCTGGTCAACCGTTTCCGCGACGACCCGGATAATCAAGTCGTACACGCGTTCAACGAGACCACGCCGCTTATCGGCTCCAGCGTGAACGCCTACAAGGATTTCCTCTGGCGCGACACCACTGTCCCCGCGGGCGATCTCAAGTCCTTCCGGCTCAGCCATGTCAGTCCTGGCGCGGGGTTTGTCAGCGCGCGCAGCAGTTGGGATGAGGACGCGACCTATTTCTTCTTCAAGGCCGGCGACCGTTTCACCGCGCACCAGCACCTGGACAACGGCCATTTCCTGATCTTCAAGCACGAGGAGCTGGCCGGGGATGGCGGCGTATATGACACGTTCGAGGGCAACCACGCGGTCAACTACTACTGCCGCACCATCGCCCATAATACCATGCTGATCAAGGACCCGTCCGAGGCTTGGAGCAACATACGCGCCTGGAGCGGGCGGATGGTCAACGACGGCGGCCAGACGCACTCCTGGCCGCACCACAACGGCTCGGTGCTGGATTCGCTGGACTGGGCCAAAAACGCCGCCCTCTACGACATCGCCGACCTGAACGCTTTTGACGACCACGGGAGCTGGCTCTACACCGCCGGCGACCTGACCCGCTCCTACTCGAAGAAAAAGCTCGAGCAATACACCCGTCAGATTGTCTACCTTCGCCCCGGCACTTTCGTGATTTTCGACCGGGTGAGAAGCACCCGGCCCGAGTATGCCAAGACCTGGCTCCTCCAGGCCATGACAGTGCCCGAGAGGCGGGAGAGCGGCGCCCTGGTTCTGACCAACGGCCGCGGGCGGCTGTTCGTGCAGAGCCTTCTGCCGCAGAAAGCCACGCAGAAACTGGTCTCCGGGCCGGAGCTGTACGTGGTGGATGGCTGGTCCTGCCCGCCGGAGCGCGAGATCGGCCGCTCCGTGCAGTGCCGGGTGGAGGTCTCGCCGCCCACGCCCCAGAAGCAGGACTATTTCCTGCACGTGCTCACAGCCACGGACAGCGGGGTGGAGACTGTTCCGGCGGCCATGCTCAGCGACGGCAAAGAGCGGGTCACTGTCTCCCTGGAGGGCGGCTGGAGCGTGAGCTTCGAGAAGGCGCACGACGGCGGAGTGATCCGGGGCCCGCAGGGCGAGTTCCCCCTGGAGCTGAAAGTCAACGTGGATTGAGACGGAGGCTGTATATGATATCGATCCGTTCGATCAAGATGACATGCCTGGCCGGACTGGGGTTGGTCTTTCTCCTGGCCGGGGCCGTTCGCGCCGAGCGCCATCCCGTGCCGCGCGAGCACCCGCGCCTGTTCGGCGGCGTAGAGCGCCTGCGCGAACTGGCGGCACAGCGTCATGAGGCTTTCATCCGCATGGACGAGACCGCGCTCGAAGCCCAGGGCGGCGATCAGGAATACCTGTTCAGCGCGGCCCTGGCCGCCGCCGTGACCGCGGACACCGACCTGGCCCGGGCTGCGGTGGAGCGGGCGCTCAAGCTGGTGCGCGGATCGATCCGGGTGGGGCATCAGACTTTCGGGATCGACCTGGCCAACTGCGCGGTGGTGTTCGACTATTGCCGCGCCGCCTGGACCGACTCCGAGGCGGCAGAATTTATCGGCTACATGAACCGCACTATCGACGCCAACACCGGCAGCGAGTTATCCGTATTCCATAACGGGTTCTACAGCTACAAGAACGCCGGGATAGCCGTGGCCTGTTACGCCACCTACTACGAGAACCCGCGCGCCCCGGAGATACTGGCCGCCCTGGAGAAAGAGATACGCGCGCGCGTGCTGCCCGCCTGGCGTCTCGCCGGTGACGGCGGCGGCTGGGCCGAGGGCTACTACGTGCACTACTGGACATTCCAGTGGCTGATCTACTGTGACATCGCCCTTCGCCTGGAGGGCCTGGACTGGTTCGCCGAAAGCCCGGAATTTCTGGGCCAGCGTGCCGTGGCCAGTATGTTCGAGTGCTATCCTGGAATAGAGGAGCGCGGGACCCGTCACCTGGCGCCCATGGGCGACAGCGGCGGACGGATCTACCTCTGGGAGCGCGACCACGACCTGACCTGCCGCCGTATCCTGGCCGCCCGTTTCCGCGATGACCCGTCCCACCGGGCCGTGGCGGCGTTCGACCGGGGCACCCCGACGCTCGGCCAGCCGCTCTACGCGTTCATGGATTTCCTCTGGAACGACACCACTGTCACGCCCGGCGGCCTCGACTCGCTCAAGCTCTCGCATCTGTCGCGCGGGCCGGGGTTTGTCTACGCTCGCAGCAGTTGGGAGCAGGACGCGACCTATTTCTTCTTCAAGTGCGGGCCGCGGTTCACCAGCCACCAGCACCTGGATGCCGGGCATTTCGATATCTACAAGGGCGGAGAGCTGGCGGGCGACGGCGGCCAGTTTTATGGCTTCTCCACGGACCACGAGGTCAACTACCTCTGCCGCAGCATCGCCCACAGCACGCTGCTCGTGAAAGACCCCGCCGAGACCTGGCCCCACATCCGGGCCTATGCCGGGGCGATAGCCAATGACGGCGGCCAGCACCACGACTGGCCACACCACAACGGCGCCGTGCAGGATGCCGCCGATTTCCTGGGCCACCCCGAGCTGTACGACACCGCCCGGCTGATCGCATTCGAGGACAAGGGGGATTACCTCTACACGGCCGGGGATTGCAGCCGGGCCTACCGCAGGAGCAAGCTGGAGTGTTTCACCCGCCAGATCGTGTTCCTGCGGCCCGGGACCTTTATCATTTTCGACCGGGTGAAAAGCACCCGGCCCGAGTACGCCAAGACCTGGCTGCTCCAGGCGATGAAAGTTCCTCAGCGGCTGGGGGACGGCCGCCTGGTGCTGGATAACGGCAAGGGCCGTCTGTTCGTCCAGAGCTGCCTTCCCGCCGGGGCCAGGGTCAATCTCGTTTCTGGGGATGCGTTGTACCGGATCGACGGGGTGGCGCACTTGCCCCTGCACGATGTCGGCCCGGCGCCGGAGTGCCGGGTGGAGGTCTCGCCCTCCAGGGCCGCGCGGGAGGACTGTTTCCTGCACGTGCTCACCGCCACGGACTCCGGGGTCGAGGATGTACCGGCGGCAGTGGTCGAGGAGACCAAGAAAGAGGTGCGGGTGCGGATAGGAGACACCAGCGTGACATTCGAGAAAGCGAAAGTCGGCGGAGCCGTGGAGATCAAGGGAAAGAGCACTCCGCTCGCCGACGGGATCGTAGACTGAGGATCGGGAACACTTCCAAGGAGAGACGACATGTATCGACTGCGCACAATTCTGGCCCTTGTCCCGCTCATTCTGTTTCCCCTGCTGGCCTGTTCTGGCGGCGGACTGACCGGCGGCCCGCACCCGGTGCCGCGTGAGCACCCGCGCTTGTTGGGCTCGGCGCGCGAACTCCAGGAGATGGCCCGTCTTCACGCCAACGACTACGGCCGCATGCGCCGGGTGGTGCTGGAAAACATGCCCGCCGGCGACCACGAAATGATGACCTCGGCCTCCCTGCTCTACGCCATCGAGCAGAACGACTCGGCCGGGCACAAAGCCCTGGACATGGCCATGAAGATCATCGAGGCCCCGGTCCGCTCGGGCCATGTCACTTTCGGCCACGACATGGCCAACTGCGCACTGGTCTACGACCTCTGCCACCCGCTCTGGAGCCAGGAGCAGAAGGACAAATTCTATAAGTACATCGGCGAAACAGTGGACGCCAACACGCAGAGCGAGACGCACGTGTTCCACAACGCCTGGTACGGCTACAAGTGGTGGGGCTACGGCCTGGCCGCCTATGCGACGTACTATGAATACGACCGGGCCAAGCAGATTCTGGCCGACCTGGATAAGGACTACATCGAGCGCGCCGCCCCGGCCCTGGAGCTGGCCGGCGCGGGTGGCGGGTTCGGCGAGGGCTACTATATCCATTACTGGGAATACGAGTGGCTGTTTTTCTGCGAAGTGGCCCGTCACTGCGCCGGCGTGGACTACTACGCCGCGGCCCCGGATTTCTACCGCAACCGCGCCCTGGCCGACATGTTCGAGTGCTACCCCGGCCTGCGCGAGAACAACACCCGCCGCTCGATCCCGATGGGCGACAGCGGGGGCCGGGTCCGCGGCAGCGACCGGGACAAGTCGCTCTCGGCGCGCCGTATCCTGGTCAATTTCTTCCGCGATGACAGCGCCCACCAGGCCGTGCACACGTTCAACGAGCAGACCCCAGTCTCGGGCTCGATGAGCCAGGCCTACAAGGACATGCTCTGGCGCGACCCGAGCGTGACCAAGGGCGACCTGTCGAAATTCAAGCTCTCCCACGTGGCCACCGGCCCGGGATACGTGTACGCACGCAGCAGTTGGCAGGAGGACGCCACTTATTTCTATTTCAAGTGCGGTGACCGTTTCACCGCGCACCAGCACCTGGACAACGGCCAGTTCCTGGTCTACAAGTATGAGGAGCTGGCGGGCGACGGCGGCCAGTACTACGAGTTCGGCAACGACCATGACGTGAACTACCACCTGCGCAGCATCGCACACAGCACGATCCTGGTGCACGACCCTTCCGAGACCTGGCCGCAGATACGCGCGTTCCAGGGCCGGATCGCCAACGACGGCGGGCAGCACCACGACTGGCCGCACCACAACGGCGCCGCGGCCGACACCGCCGACTGGAACGCCAACAAGGCCCTCTACGACATCGCCGACCTGTCCGCGTTCGAGGACCACGGCGACTGGCTCTACACGGCCGGAGATTTCACCCGCTCCTACCGCGCGGCCAAGATGGAGCTCTGCACCAGGCAGATAGTCTACCTTCGGCCAAGTACTTTCGTGATTTTCGACCGGGTGCGCGCCACAAAGCCGGAGTTCAAGAAGACCTGGCTGCTCCAGTCCATGACCACCCCGGAGCGCCGGGCGGATGGCCTCCTGGTGGAGACCAACGGCCGCGGGCGTCTGTTCGTGCAGAGCTGCCTGCCCGCCGGGGCCAAAGTAACCCTGGTCTCCGGAGATGACATGTTCCGCTACGACGGCGGCGATTTCCGGCCCGAGAAGACCCAGGGCCAGGCCCCGGACTGCCGGGTGGAGGTCACGCCAGCAGTGGCCGCCAAGGAGGACTTTTTCCTGCACGTGCTGACCGCCGCCGACTCCAGCGTTGCGGATGTCCCGCGGGCCGCGGTGAGCGAGGACGGCGACCGGGTGAGCGTGAGCCTGGAGGGCCGGACAATCGTGTTCACCAAGAGCACCCTGGGCGGGAGTATCGCCACCTCCGCCGGTGAGACGCCTTTCGCCGCGCGGGTGGTGCAGGACTGATAAACAGTTTTATGTACAGCGTCGTAAACCGCGGGGCCGGGCGGGATGCGTGGCGGACGGCGTGTTTTGGTTTATGTAGGGGCGGACCCGTGTGTGCGACCGGGCGGACACACGGGTCCGCCCCTACAAGAGATAGAAGCGCTTCTCGGTAGAGCGACTGATAGAAAGCGTTGTCGTTCACAGCATGAGACAATCAGAACCCTGAACACATAAAGTCCCCTCCACCCTCGCAAGGAGTCGCGGCATGACCGTCACTGTCCGCTCGATTCTCATCCTCATCGCCGTGGTCCTGGCCGGCTGCACCGGTGGCGCCAAAGCCCCGGATTATTCAGGCTTAGCCACCGGGAAGCACGAAATTTCCAAGGAACACCCGCGCCTTCTGGGCAGCGCCGACTACCTGAAAAAGCTGGCCGCGGAGCGCCCCGAGGCCTGGGCGCGCGTGGACTGGGTGGCCCGTAACCTGGAAACCAGGGACGAGACCGTGATGGACGAGCACATGAAAGCCCTCTCCATGGGCCTGGTC
>JAJFUG010000041.1 GCA_021372515.1 bacterium | reverse complement strand
GATCTCGGCCAGCCCGATCAACAGCCGCAGCCCGGCCAGGATGAAAGTCCCGATACTTTTGGGCACAGAAAGTTTTTCGGTGAACATCTTGTTTAATTCCTCCTTGTACTTGCTCTCAAGTTCCGGGCTGACCCGTTCCTGGGCCAGCAGGTTGTCGCGCAGGTTAATTCTCTCCCGGCTCATCGCAGCCCCCCTTCACGGGACAGCACTTCCCGCAGGGCGCTCCGGGCGCGGTGCAGACGGCTTTTCACAGTACCGAGCGGCAGCTCCAGTATCTCCGCCACCTCGGCCAGGGAGAAATCCTCCAGGAAAAAGAGGGTCAGTATCTCGCGCTGGGGCAGCTCCAGCTTATCCAGGCCCCAGTGCACCAGGGCGGCATCCGCGAACTCCTCCGGCCCCGGGCTGTCATCCGCAATTTCGTCTAAGACGGCCTCATCGGCTCGGCGGCTGTTCTCCGCTGCCAGGGCCGCAATCCGGTCGGCGGCGCTGCGGCGGGCCAGGGTGTAGAGCCAGGCGTTGAGTTTTCGCGGCTCGCGCAGGCCGCCCAGGCCGCGCAGCGCCTTGAGCCAGGTCTGCTGCAGAAGGTCCCAGCTTTCCTGCTCCTGTCCGCAGAGGCGACGCAGGTAGTAGAAAAGGCGCTTTTCCCAGCGTTCTACTATCTCGCGGAAAGCCCGGCTGTCCCCGCGCCGGAAACGCAGGACCAGAAGCTCGGCCAGGATTTCCTCCCGCTCCGGCCCGGCCGGACGCGGGGGCTGTGTGTTCGGTTCTGTCACGCCACTCTCGCGGCAGAGGGTTGACTCAGCTTTTCGAGCCGCGTTCTTTCTGCAGCTCGGACAACTGCAACTGCATCTCCAGCAGTTTCTCGCGGATGTTAAGCTCGGACTGCTGCACGCGGTTATCGATACCGAGCAGGATTGCCAGCACTATCATCAGCAGGGCGGTGGGTGTAATGGCGGCAAAACCCTGCAAGTTTCCGAAAAGCAGTGCAGTTGAAATCAACGCGAAGGCAACCACGAACAGCCCGGTGGCGCCGTAACGAGAAATGATGGTTGAATCTTTCCGCAAGTCCATGTTTTTTTTCCAGGACAATCTTAAACCCAGCAGGGCGACCCCCAGGGTGAAAACCCCGGAAAGGCCCCAGAGCCAGCGACCGGTTATCGGCAGGGCGACTGGGCGGTTGAAGATGGCGCTTGCGGTAAGGACCAGCCCAAACAACAACAGGAACAGGTCTCTGGAGATAAATCCAAACCGGCGTGCACCGGTGATTTCCTGGGTGAACATCTTTTCCATCTCCTCTTTGTATCTTTCGTGAAAGTCCGGATTGACCGGTTCGAGGGACAGAAGGCGCTCGCGGAGGTTTTCGTTGTTCCCGCTCATGGCAGCACCTCCTTCCCGTTCAGAATCCGCCAGAGAGCATTCCGGGCCCGTTCCAGCCGGGTCCTGGCCCGCCCGGTAGTGAGCCGGAGTATCCGGCCCAGCTCCTCCGGGGTGAAATCTTCCAGCAGCACCAGGGTCATTATCTCACGCTCTTGAAGCTCCAGACTGTCCAGACCCCGGTGCAGCGCGGCCGGGTCGCCGAAAGAACTCAGCGCCTGGCTTGCCTGGGACTGTTGTCCCGTCGGCTCTGTACCGCCCGACGGCTGTGTCAGCTCCGGTATCTCCCGCTCCGCGGTCTGACGCGCCAGGCGGTAGAGACGCACCTTGAACCGCTCCCTGTCGCCCCGCGCGCCCAGTTCCACCGCCAAGGCGCGCCAACAGCGGCCCAGCAGCTCCCAGGCCCGTGACTCGTCTCCGCTCAGACGGCGCAGGTAGTAGAACAGCGGCTTTTCCCACTGCTCCACCAGAGCGCGGAAAGCCTGCCGGTCCCCGCGCCGGAAACGCAGGGCCAGCAGCTCGGCTTGAATCTCGTTCCTGTCCAGGGGCGCTCCTGTTGTTTCGGTACCGTCCTGTATGTCGGCGACGGGGGCGGGAAAGTTCCCGGATTTTTTACGGATGGCCCGGTCGCAGCCCCAAGCCGGACTTAAATTTGCTTTTTCCGGCGGTGCTTGTTATTTTACAAGCCGTTGCAGGGGGAAGCCTGTTTTTCCCGATCCGTGAGGATGATGTGCGTTGTCCTGAATAATCCCATCTGTCAACGGCAAAAGGAGCGATGACAATGCCTCTGGTACCGATGAAGCAGCTGCTGGAAGTGGCGGCGAAAGGTAATTTCGCTGTCGGCGCGTACAACGTCAACAACATGGAGCAGATCCAGGCCATCATGATGGCCGCCCGCGAGACCAAGTCGGTGGTCATCATCCAGGCCAGCCGCGGCGCACTCAAGTACAGCAATTTCACCTACCTGAAATACCTGATGCTGGCCGCCGCCGAGGAAAACCCCGATATCCCGGTCGCCCTGCACCTGGACCACGGCAACAGCCTCGAGACCTGCAAAGAGGCAATCGCCCTGGGTTTCACCAGCGTGATGATCGACGGCTCGCTGAAAGAGGACAGCAAGACCCCGACCACGTTCGAGGAGAACGTGGCTGTCACCCGCGCCGTGGCCGAGTTCGCCCACCCGCTGGGAGTGACGGTCGAGGGTGAGCTGGGCACCCTGGGCGGGATCGAGGACGGTGTGGGCAGCGGCAAGGTGAGTCTGACCGACCCGGACCAGGCCATCGAGTTCGTCAAGAAAACCCAGGTGGATGCCCTGGCCGTGGCGATCGGCACCAGCCACGGGGCCTATAAGTTCAAGGCCGAGCCGAAGCTGGCCCTGCATATCGTCAAGGAGATCAACACCCGCATGCCAGAGCTGTTCATGGTGATGCACGGCAGCAGCAGCGTGCCCCAGGAGCTGGTCGACATCGTGAACAAGTACGGCGGCAAGATGCCCAACGCCAAGGGCGTGCCGATGGACCAGATCCAGAGCGTGATCCCGTTCGGCGTGCGCAAGGTCAATATCGACAGTGACGGCCGGATTGCGATCACCGGCGCGATCCGCAAGGTGTTCGCCGAGACCCCGGAGAAGTTCGATCCGCGCGACTACCTGAAGCCCGCCCGCGAGGCCCTGGCCAAGCTGGTGGCGCAGAAGATGCGCGACCTGGGCACCGCCGGCTCCGCCGAGGGCCTGAAAGCCCAGACTCTCGATGACATGAAGAAGGTCTACAAGGCCAAGGGCTGGATTTAAGCCTCTCCCGAAGCCTGAAGCGAGTTCTTGAGGAATTGTTGACTGTAGGGGCGGGTTTCAAACCCGCCCCTACGTTCGTTTTGTTGAGGGATTGCGGGCTGAGGCCAAGTCCGGCGCGCCGTGCCCCTTCCTCTTTTCCCCCGACCGCGAGAAACGGATGGCCATTTTTCGGCGCTTGGTGCTCGGAGCGATAGTGCTGACCGGGCTCGGCCTTGCGCCGACTTACCTGCTCGCCGACCAGCACAGCCTGATCCAGCGCTTTCAGTTGGGCGCGAACTGGAAAGCCTCGCCGGAGCTGACCCTGCGCGGTCTGGTCCAGGCGCGGTTCCGCAGCGCCCTGGGGGATTATTATTTCTTCCTGAGCGACCTGGGCGTCGAGTACCGCACCTCGAGGCTCGAGAGTTTCCGCCTGCCGGTCTACTACCGCTTCCAGGATAAGGAGAGCGGCCCCGCCTGGAAGGCGAAGCATTACCTCATGCTCGACCCCACGCTGCGCCTGGCGCGCTGCGGCCCCTGGGAGCTGGACCTGCGCCAGAGGTTCCAGCTGGATGCGGCCGGCGGGTTCGAGCTGGTCTACCTGCGGCCGCTGCTGCGTCTTTCCTACGCTTTCCGCGCCGGCGGGACCCCCTGCCGGGCCTGGGTCTACTACGACTACTACCTGACAGTGCAGCGCAGCCTGCGCCGCGCCTGGGCCGACCCGAGCGATTTTTCCACCGGGGTCTCGCTGACCCTGAATCCCTCTTCCGATCTTCTGCTCTACTACATGATCTACTCCTCGCGCTCCCGCAATGTCAAGGACTGGGGCCGCATTCACCAGATCTGCAGCGCGCTCAGTTTCAAGTTCTGAGTTCGATCCAACCGGGATTGGCTGGCTGCATTTTCCCTCGGGGCCGGATTGCTGTATCCGTAAAGCACAACCCCCTGTTTCACCCTTTTCTAAAGGGGATTGAAAGCCGATAGACCGAGCTGCGGCGAATGCTACTGATTGGGTCGTTGAACTCCCCCTTAATAAAGGGGGTGCCCGCGTAGCGGGCGGGGGTTGTCAAATCAGAGATATCTGATGACAATGAAAAAGGGGCGGGTTCGGCACCCGCCCCTGCGCAAGCTCTGGAAAAATCCGTTTGAAGGTGTGGAGTCTCATTCGAACGCGGCGCGGTGGTCCCGCACGAACTGGCGGAAATCCCGCGGCGGCTTGCCGGTCAGGCGCCCGAGGTCCTCGGTCACCCGGTCGTTGAGGCTGTCGGCCCAGTAGGTCAAGAGCCGGGGGATGTCGCGGGCCAGCCATTCTGGCGCCCCGGAGCGGATCATCGAGGCGGTGGCGGCCTCGGCGGTCACCGGGATGTAGCGAACCTCGCGCCCCAGCTCCTCGCTCAGCACCTCGGCCAGGCGATCGGCGGTGATACTCTCCGGGCCGGTCAGCTCGTACTCGGCCCCGGCGTGGCCCTCGCCCAGGAGCACCGCGGCAGCGGCGGCGGCGATGTCGCGGGTGTCCACCTGGCTGGCGCGCCCCTCGCCCAGGGGGATGTAGAACGCTCCCTGCTCGCGGATCGTAGCCGCGTGGCCCAGAATGTTCTGCATGAAGAAATTGCCGCGCAGGATCACGTGTGGCAGCCCGGATTTGGCCAGCTTGACCTCGTTCTGGGCGTGCCAGCGGAATATCTGTGAAGGTGAATCGGCGCTCACCCCCAGGCCGGAGAGCTTCACCAGCAGGCCGACTTTGGCTTTCTTCGCCTGCTTGACCGCCTCGTTCTGCTGCGCCACCATCTCCGGCCCGCCGGGGCTGGCCAGGAACACCCGCTCCACGCCCTTGAACGCAGGCTTGAGGCTGGCCGGACGGCCCAGGTCGGCCTGCACCAGCTCCACCCCCGGAAGCAGCAGCTTTTCGGCGCGGGACAAGTCGCGGGTCATGGCCCGCACAGTCGCCCCGGACTCGGCCAGCAACCGGACCAACTCCGACCCCACCGGGCCAGTGGCCCCGATAACCAGAATCATCTTCCCTCCGTAACCCAATCGCGACTCAGTTCAGCCAGAGCGCTCCCGCCGGCCGTACCGGCCAGCGTGTCCCTGTGCCATAAGTATGGAAAAAACCCGGCAGGAACACAAGAGCGCCGCTTCACCGTGGCGCCGCGCTCAGGCCAGGGGAGTGTACTCGGTCTTCGCCACCTCGATCTTGCCCTCGGCCACCTCCACGAACGGCTTGCCGTCCTTGACTCCCACCGTGCCGTAGCCCGTGGCGGTGGACAGGAAGCTGCGGAAATCGCCGCGGATCGAGGGCTTGATGTAGAGGGTCCTGTCCACGGCGTCGTAGCGCACCCCGGTAAGGCCCTGCAGAAGGCCGTAGCTGCTCATGGCGCGGGCGTACCAGTGGCCGCACTCGTACTCGTTGAACGGGTTACGCACCCGCCCGTCATAACGCGCTCGGCAGGCCCGCACGATGTCGAGGCCCTTGTCCACCTCGCCGCAGAGCATCAGGTGGCTGGCCACCTGGTACTCGATCCCGGTCCAGACCTCGTTGGAGTAGACGAACGGAAGCGAGAGGCTCCCGCCCTTGGGCCAGGAGCAGAGCAGCAACCCGCCCTCCGCTCCCAGGGCGTAACCCGGGCGCTGCGGGTTGGCGTGCTCCGAAAGGTCGGTGCGGAAATTGTAGCTGTGCACGGCGTTGAGGTGGCTGAGCACCTTGAGTTCATCCAGCACATTGCCCACCCCGCAGACCGCGGCGATCCAGGCCCCCAGCACCCCGTCGCTCAGGCAGCCCGTGCCGTACTGGTACTTGGGGCCTTCTTTCTGCAGCAGCTCCAGTGCCTCGGGAGAGTATTCGCCCCAGGCGCTGTTTTTGGATGCCTCCACCGGGTTGCCGGCGCGCAGGCCCTCCCACTGGATTTTCTGAAAGAAATACTCACCGTCGAACAGCTCTTTCTCCAGCACGGCGCGGCCCTTGTCGTATAGCTCCTTGTAGAGCGGCACCGCGTCACCCAGCGCCTCGCCCATCAGCGTGGCGGCGCGCAGGGCGCCCAGGTAGAAACTGGAGCACATCGGCTCCGCGCCCCAGAACTCGATATCGTAAGTGTTGTGGTGCGGTTCCTCCAGCACTCCGTGGTGACGGGGGTCCCAGGCTTCGATACAGTAATCGAGTGAGGTGCGCACCTGGGGCCAGAACGAGGCCAGCCAGGCGTTGTCGCCGCTGATCCGCCACTCGCGGTAGACTTTCATGATCCCGCCCAGCTGACCATCGCTCGCGGCGTAGTAAGTGTGCAAGATCGTCCGCACGGGCAGCCCGGCGCGGAACACCTGGTGGCCGCTGGGGTCCTGGTCCACCTTGAACTCGGTCAGGCGCAGGCTGCGCTCGAGCGAGGGGAACAGGTGGGGTACGGCCTGGGCGTAGTTCCAGACATGCGTGCAGCTTCCCTCGCAGCAGCCACTGGTATCGCTGCAGCCCTCCCAGGCCCACATGCGTCCGTCAGTCTGGCGCAGCACGGTGGGGCTTTTGAGGATGGTCAGGTTGGCCGCCACCGCCTCCACCACCTCGGGAGGCAGGGTGGTGTCGTAGAACGCCCGGCTGAATTTCTCCGATTTCTCGCGCAGGGCGGACACGTTCTTCGCCCAGAAAGCGGCCAGGTCCTCGGCATTGGCGAACTGCCCGCTGTACCAGGGCTTGTAGTTCTTTTCCGGGACAGTGGGGTCGCAGCAGGAGTGGTTGCCGGTTTTATCGGAGCAGCAATCCGGGTCGTCGCCTTCGTGGAGGTTGGACTCGGGTACGTACCAGCACAGAAGCAGCCGGACCGTGCGGCTTTCGCCCGCGGCCAGACTGAACGGGAGGAACAGACTCGCTCCAGGGCTCGGATTTCCCTGGTCGAACGGCGTGGCTTCTGGAGTTGCTCCCTCCTCCACGGCCTTCCAGGCCAGGGTGAGTGGGTCGAACCAGCCGCCGCGGAACCAGCGGCAGTTGACTTTCGTGTTCGGATCATCCACCACGGCGCAGAAAGCACCCTCGAGCCAGGGCCTATCGTCCGTGCCTTTCTGACGGAGGATGAAACCGCCCGGGACCGCACCTACCGAGGCATGCTTTCGTAATTCACTGTATTGAGGGCCGGCGTCATCCCAACCCGCGGCCATGAAGTTATTGGAGTTGAACGAGAAGACCGCCTCCAGCGCCTGCTTTCCGGGGTTGTGGAACGTATACTCCAGAGCAGCCACCGGCAGGCTGGAGCTGTCCGGGTCGCCGGGAATGAACGGGCTCCAGCCGGTGAGCACCGCTTCCAGTGGCAGCTTGTCGTCTTTCAGGTTCACGGTGGCGAACGGGAAACGCGTCTCGAAGACCGCAGAGCGGAAATGTGGCAGCCCGTAGTTCTTGTTTTTCGTACCGCCGTTGGTGTCGGGGTTGCCGAAAGCTTTCCAGCCCGGCACCGGCCCCTCGAGCACGCGGGCGATGTTTTTCTGCCCCTTGACACACACCGCGGCGAACGTCAGCGGCTCGTGAAACATATTCGGCCGGTTGCGCAGCGAAACATGCGACAGCGCGCCGGTCCCCTCCAGGCAGAGCATCCCCGCGCCCAGGCCGCCCAGCGGGAAAGCCACCCGGTTCAGGAACTCGCCCTCGTAGGGGCTGTTGAACGGACGTTTCGGCAGGACTTTGGAGCGCTCGGCCTGCTTGGTCGCGGCCGGCCCAGCGCAACCGATCCCGACCGGCAACGATATAGCCGCTGCTGCGGCGGTCCCGGCCACTGCACCCTTGACGAAATTCCTGCGTTTCATCGCGCGCTCCTTTCCATCAAGTGGAAACAGATGTTTATAGTGTGTTGAATTCAGGAACAGTCAGTGGCATATTTATCGGAGTGCAATCCCGGTCTGGATGGACCGGCTTTATAATACACTGTCGGCCGGATGATAAAAAGGAAAAAGGATGGAAACGCAACGTCCGAAGGACGCTCAGCAGCCAGATTTCAGCGCATTACTGCTTCGGGTGGAGGAGATATTGGGTGGGGCGGGCCCTCTCGTGGACAGGCTGGCCGCGCTGTGCTCCCTGCTGCGAGGTGCAGCGCCGCATTACGACTGGGTCGGGTTCTACCTGGTGGAAAGCCCCGGCTGGCTGGCTCTGGGGCCCTTTTGCGGCGCGCCGACCGGGCACGTGCACATCCCGTTCGGATTGGGAGTCTGCGGGCAGGCGGCCCAGCGGGCCGAGACATTAGTCGTGCAGGACATTGCCAGGGAGAGCAATTACCTTGCGTGCAGCGTCGAGGTGCGCGCCGAGATCGTGGTCCCGCTGCTGCGGGAGGGCGAGGTCCTGGGCGAGCTGGATATCGATTCCCACCGCCTGGCGCCTTTCACCCCGGCCGACCGTGCGTTCCTGGAGACCGTGGCCGCGCGGGTGGCGCGGTTGATGACCTGAACGATGTTCTTCGCTCATATGCCGCCTGACTGAATGAGACAGTCGAGGGAGGGCCGTTTGGTTCACAGCCGCACGCGAAACCTGATCCTGGCCTGGGCTTTCGCCGGCCTGTTTTTCCGGCTGGCGCTGATGCCGGTCACGTTTCAGAGTGACGTGATCGACCTTCAGTACATGCTGCGCGAGGTGACCGCCGGACATCTCAATATCTACGCGCATTACGATGACACCTACCGTCTGGGGCCCCAGTTTTCCGCCACCTATCCGCCCATGTACTACTACCTGGCCGGAGCGTTCCGCGTCATGAACGACCGTCTCTCGCCGCAGCTTGCCCCGTGGCTGGAACACTGCTGGGGGACCTACCGCGCCGGTTTCATCCATGACGGGAGCGGCCCGGCAGCTGGAGGGAGTTTTTTCCAGGATCCCGGCCATTACCGTCTGTACCGCAACCTGTTCCTGGTCAAGGCGCCCTACCTGTTGTTCGATGCGGCCGTGGCCGCTTCGCTGCTGCTGCTTGTCGCCGACCCGCGACGACGGGTCTGGGCCTTCGCGCTCTGGATGCTCAACCCGTTCCTGCTTG
This sequence comes from bacterium, assembly GCA_021372515.1. NCBI lineage: Bacteria > bacterium. Next base: position 5,114 of record JAJFUG010000041.1, on the reverse strand, counting down.
TAACAACCTACGCGCAGGGACAACACGACATCATGACCACCGCCCTGACTGTCATGGCCCTGCTGTTGCTGGTCCGCAAGAAGCCCGGCCCGGCGCTGGCCCTGCTGAGCACCGGGGTGATGGTCAAGCTGTTCCCGGCGGTGTTCATCCCGCCGGTGCTGCTGTACTACGGAAGAAGCCGCAAGGAGTTCCTGCGCCTGGCAGCCTGGGCCGCCACGCCGTTCGTGCTGGTGCTGGCGCCGCTCTTCCTGGCCACCCACGGCCAGGTGTTGCGGCATTTCTTCCACGTGGAGGCCACGGAGCGGGCCGAGGCCCCGGGCCTGCTGCACCTGGCCCAGAAAGCTCTGTTCGCGGGCGGCTACCTGGGGCTTCTGGCTTGGTCGTTCCTGAACCGGCGCGGGGCTGGGCTGGAGCGGGCACGATTTGAGCAGGACGGCCCGGAGCGGATGTTTACTGGCCTGATGTTGCTGCTCTGTCTGGGAACGGGACTGGAAATACGATACTATGTCTGGATTTCACCGTTCCTTATCCTTATGATGAGCCGCGACCGGGCCTTTTTCTGGCTCGGAACGCTGCATGCTTTCTTTTGCGCCCTCCTGAGATGGCCGCAGTATCCGCAGATACAGATGCGGCTGTTCAAGCCGCTGGATGAGCACCTGTTCGGCGCTCTGCCGACCCTGGACACGCTTATGTCACAGGTGCTGAACACCGCGCCGCTTTATCCCCTGTTCTACCGTCTGTTCCTGGCCGTCTCCCTGCTGCTCCTTGTCCGCCTGTGGTGGCCGCGACAGGTGGAAAAGCTGCTCGCCGGCAACCTTCTGGCCGCAGCCGCCCGCTGGGCCACAGCGGCGCTGTGCCTGTTCCTGCTCGGGACAGTCCTGCTCGGGGTTTCAAGGTGGAGGGCCGAGCGCCGCACGGCCACCGCGCCGCTGGTCACCTGGAGCACGGTCTCGCCGCTGGCCCTCGACCCGGCGGGCAGTGCGACCGGAGTGCAGACCGCGCGTTTCACCCCGCAGGAGGAGGGACTCTACGGTCTAAAGGGGATAGGTCCGGCCGGGGCCGTGTCCGGCCCTGGGCTGCCGTTCCGTTTTACCGGAGGAGCGCAGGTGCTGACAGTCCGGGACAGCCTGGAGCAGGAGGGACAGCTCTACGGGCGGGAAATCGAATTCGAGACGATTCGGGACAGGCAGACGCTGAGCCTGGAGCTGGCGGAGGTCGCGGGAGAAGGGACAGTCCTGCCGGGCGGAGAAAAGTTGGAGGTGGTGGGGCTGTACCGGTGGGTGAAAAACCTGAGGGAAACCCTGGCCTTGTTCGGGCGGCGCTTGGGCACCGATCCGGCGTTCAGCCATCCCTGGGCTTTGTCTCTGGTCCTGTCTCTTGGTGCGTCGTTCTGGTTTTTCGGGCGGGTGTTTCTGGAGGCTCGTTCGCGCAAGAAATAAGAGTTCAGCCGCGGCCGGCCCGGGCCAGCTCCAGGGCGCAGGTGCAGACCGCGGACATGTCCAGGCCGAAGCAGGAACGCAGGTAGGCCTGGCTGCCCACCGTGTCCAGGTTCTCGGGCAGGCCCAGGCGTTTCAGCGGCACCCCGGCGCCCTCACGCGCCAGGACCTCGCTCACCGCGCTGCCCAGCCCGCCGCAGAGGGTGTGCTCCTCCAGGCTGATCAGCCAGGGGGTTTGGGCCGCGGCTGTCAGGATCGCGGCCTCGTCCAGCGGCTTGACAAACGGGCAGCTCAGTAGACGCACGTTCATTCCATGCTCATCACGCAGGCGCTCCACCGCCTGCATCGCCTCCCAGGTCACCGCCCCGCAGGCCACGATCGTCCCGTCATTCCCCTCGGATAAAGTCAGCGAGCGTCCGTATTGTAGCGGCGGGTCGCCCGCGGCGTGGATCACTTTCTCGCGGTTTTTGCCCAGGCGGATGAACCAGGGACCGGGGTGCTCAACGGCCAGGCGCACCGCCACCCGCACCTCGGCCGCATCCGCCGGCGAGCAGACAGTCATCCCCGGCAGGGCGCGCATTGCGGCCAGGTCCTCGATCCCGAAATGCGTGTAGCCCTGGGAGCCGTAGCTGAGGCCCCCTCCCACGGAGACAATTTTCACATCCGCCCGGTGGTAGCAGACATCGTTGCGTATCTGCTCCAGGGGCCGCAGCACCGGGAAATTGGCGATACTGTAGACAAACACCCGCGCCGGACGGGCCAGGCTGAGCCCGGCGGCGAACCCGATCAGGCTTTGCTCGGCGATCCCCAGGTTCAGGTACTGCTGAGGGAATTTCTCCTGGAAAGACTCGATCACCGAATATCCCAGGTCGCCCACGCAGAGGTAGAGCTCGGGGTCGGCCGCGGCCAGCTCGGCCAGGGTGTTGATGAACGCGGTTCTCACCGGGAGCCCTCCTCGGCGGAATCGATCTGGCGCAGGGCCTCGGCCAGTTGCTCATCGTTGGGCGACTTGTAGTGCCAGCGCACGGTGTTTTCCATGTAGTCCACGCCCTTGCCCTTGACCGTGTGGGCGATCAGCAGGGAGGGCTTTCCCGCTCCGTAGGGCAGGGCCTCGAACGCGGCGGCCAGGTCGGCATGGTCATGGCCCTGGGCCTCGCGCACGGCCCAGCCGAACGCGCGCCACTTGTCGGCCAACGGCTCCAGCGGGAGCACGTCCTCCACCCGCCCCAGGGATTGAATCTTGTTGTAGTCGATGATGAGAACGAGGTTATCCAGGGCGTAGCGCGCCGCGATCAGGGCGCTCTCCCAGGTGGTGCCCTCGTCGCACTCGCCGTCGGACAGAAGAGCGAACACGCGCGGCACGGGTTGCCTGTCCCGCAGGGCGAACGCCATGCCCACCGCCACGGGCAGGCCGTGACCCAGCGAGCCGGTGGAAAGCTCCACCCCGGGCACACCCTTGCGGGTCACATGGCCGGCCAGCACGAACCCGTCATCGCAGTAGCGCGCCAGCCACTCCAGCGGGAAAAACCCGGCCCCGGCCAGGGCGGAGTAGACCCCGGCCGCGGCATGGCCCTTGGAGACAATCAGACGGTCGCGCTGCGGGTCCTCGGGCGCGGACGGGTCCACCCGCAGCACCCCGCCATAGAGGTGGGCCAGGATATCGGCGATGCTCAGGCTGCTGCCGATATGGCTGGCGTCCGCATGGTGCACCATGCGCAGGGCGTTGCGCCGGATGTCGGCGGCCCGGGCGCGTCGCGCGGCCAGGATTTCGGGAACGGTGCTCAAAGGCATATCCTTGAAATTACTTTCTGTAGCCCCTACCGGGCTCGACCGTTACACACCCCGCCCGCTTTCAGCGGGCACCCCTCTCGAGAGGGGATTTTCTGCCCTCCCCCGGGCTTTGAGCCGGGGCTGGGCTAACGGGCATCTATTCCCCTCTAAAAAGAGGGGTGGCGACGGAGTCGACGGGGTGTGTCAGACCAAGGGCCATGTCCTGATAAATTACTCACTCCCCCAGCAGCAGGTTGCGGATCACGTTGCAGGCGTAGTCCACGTCATCTTCCGTGATCTTGCTGGCGCAGGGAAGGTTGATCCCGCGGGAGGTCACGAAATCGGCCACCGGGGTGTGCGCTGGCTTGAACATCGGGAACTTGCTGATCGGCCGGAAGAACGGGCGGTTACGCACCCCGCGCTGGTTCATCGCCGCCATCAGGGGCACGGGCTCGATCCCGAAATCCTTCTCCACGATCATGGTCGGCACGTAGAAATTGTTGCGGCAGCCGGGCCGCTCGGCGTTGAGCCGCAGTCCCTCGATATTGCCCAGACGGTCGCGGTACCAGAAGAAAATCTGGCGGCGTTTCTCGATGATCTCATCCATGCGCTCCAGCTGGGCCAATCCCAGGGCGGCCTGGATGTTGGAGAGTTTGTACTTGAAGCCGATGCCGGTCAGGTAGAGCACCTGGCTGTTGTCGCGGCAGTGGTCCCAGTAGTAGTAGGCGCGGTCGAAGAAATTGTCGTCGTTGGTGACCAGGCAGCCGCCCTCGCCCATGACCAGTGGCTTGGCCCCCTGGAAGCTGAAAGTGGCCCCCAGGGCGATGCTGCCGGCGGGCTTGCCCTTGTAGAGCGAGCCGATCCCCGGGGCGGCGTCCTCTATCACCGCAATCCCGTGCTCGGCGGCGATCTGCATGATCGTGTCCATCTCGGCCGGGTGGCCGTACATGTGCACCGGGATCACGGCCTTGGTGCGGCTGGTGATCGCCTTGCGGAAACACTCCGGGTCCATGCACCAGGTGTCGGGCTCGATGTCCACGAACACCGGGGTGGCGCCCTGGTAGCAGATACAGGTCACGCCGGAGATCCAGGTGCTCTCGGGCACGATAACCTCATCACCCGGCTTGATCCCGAGCGCGGCCATGCTCAGGTGCAGCGCCCCGGTGCAGCTCGAGGTGGCGATGGCGTGCTTGACCCCTACCATCTTGCGCATGCCGTCCTCGAAACGGTCCAGATAGTCGTGCCAGTTGTCGTACCAGCCGTTGGCGCAGGCATCCGCCACGTACTGCACTTCCTTTTCGGTGATCCAGGGTCCCCCGGAGGGAATGACGCGGTCCATGTTTCCTGTCCTCTTTCAGCGAAAAAACGTGTAAAAAGCGCGTTGGAGTATCCGAATCCCGTGCGCAGCCTTGAACTGCTCGTTCTTTTAAGGGAATTACGGGCGAACACGAGGTTCGCCCCTACGACATACTCTTTGTTTATTCAGATATTCACCTTACGCTACAGCTCTGAGCAGCGTGGTTTCCTATCAGGAATTCCGGGTCTGGTGTAGGGGCGAACCTTGTGTTCGCCCGTGAAGATCAGGGTCATATTTCAACAGTATTAAGCCGTGCCGCCGGTATAATCGTTAATGTCTTTCAGACACAGCTTGCGGCAGTCCTCACCCCGCGCCGCGGCGGCATACCAGGCGGCGGAGCGCTCGACCGCGCGCTCGAAGCTCCAGCGCGGCGACCAGCCCAGGGTGCGGAACGCCTTGTCCCAGGCCAGCATCAGAAGCCCCGCCTCGTGACGCCCGCTGTCGCCAGCCGGGTCGACCTCGATCCGGGAGACCGCTGCCTCGCCGCCGAACTCGCGGCAGAAAAGGGCGGCCAGCTCGGCCACCGGGCGGCAGGAGACAGTCTCCGGGGC
>JAJFUG010000040.1 GCA_021372515.1 bacterium | reverse complement strand
ACTCCGTAAACACTTAAGATTGACGCAGAGTCTCGGTTTGGACGAGTTTGCGGCCCCCGCTGGCTTTGCTGCTTTGGCCGAAACCAAAGCAGAAATGAGACGGTCAGCTTCAAACTGCAAGTTCCTAACCGGACATTGCTGAGGCAACCGGAAAGAAAAATAACACCAAACCCGCGTTAAATCAACAGGAGCCCGGTTTGAAGCTCTACAACCGCCATACGATATACGCCAGCGCGTTCCTGATGGACGTGGTGTACACTTTCGCCGTGGGCGCGGTGGCGGTCTACGCCATCGACCTGGGGGCCAGCGCGGTTGAGCTGGGTTACATCGGCGCGGTCTCGGCTTTCTTCTATGTGATCGCCAGCCTGAGCGGCGGCTATTTCAGCGACCGGCTCTCGCGCCGGAAAATGATACTGGTCACCTCGGTCCTGGCCGGGGTGTTCAGTTTCATGCTGTTCCGCTCGCGGACCGTGGCCCAGCTCGCGCTCAATTTCGGCCTGCTCTACGGTTGCCTGGGGTTCTACTGGCCGCCCATGCAGGCACTGCTGGCCGACAGCGGGCACCGCCGCAGCCTCATGTCGACCCTGGGTGCATTCTGCCTGAGCTGGAGTTTCGGCCTGTCGCTGGGGCACCTTCTCTGTGGCTACCTGACCCGCAGCAGCTCGGTCCTGCCGTTTCTCTGGTCCGTGTTCATCTGCGCGGCGATCCTGCTGATCAACACCCGTCTGTCCGACTCGGAGGGCCAGGCCAGGATGGGCAGCGCCGATTTTGTCTCGCGCTCCAGCGGTGACACTGCGAGGGCGCAGCTCTGGCGGCGGTTCCTCTACTGCGGCTGGCTGTCGAATTTCGCCTTGGTGTTCGTGATCGGCTCGATCAAAATGATATTCCCCAAGCTGGCCCTGGAGGTGGACCATCTGGACCGCACGGTGCTGGGCCTTCTGCTGGCCCTGATCCACGCCGGCCAGATGCTGATGTTCTGGATCGTCCGCCACTGGCACGGCTGGCAGTACAACCGCAGGATTTACCTTCTGTTCCAGATAGTCACCCTGCCCGGCACACTGCTGCTGGCCGTGACCGGCAACGTGGTCCTCTACGGCGTGGCGATGGCCCTGATCGGGGTCTCGGGCGGGTTCAGCTACACGGCCAGCATCTACTACAGCACCAGTTGCCCGCCGGGAAGCTCCAACCGCACCGGGGTGCATGAGTCGATGATCGGCCTGGGCTCGCTGGCCGGGCCGCTGGTCTGCGGCTACGTGGCCGGGGCCTGGAACCTTCACGCCCCCTACCTGGCCTGCGCGATAGTCATCCTGATGGTGATCGCCCTGCAGGCCTGGCTCCTCTACCGCCCCCTGAAACAGGAAGCCCCGTCAGCCGCAGCCGACAGGGCCTGATCCTGAATTTCTGACGAACTGTCTTTCAGTCCTCGTCCGACCCCACCGCTGCCAGCTCCGTCCCGTTCTCGCCCAGGCGCACACAACTGACCGAGTACTCCATCCCGGCGCGCATGCAGCCGTTGCAGCTTATGCTGTCGTAGGGTGCGAATTGCCCGGCGCGCCAGCGCGCGACCAGGTCCGGCGTGCGGATCAGCGGACGGCCCAGGGCCACCAGGTCGGCGTAGCCTTTCTGCAGCACCTCGCCCACCGCCTGGGGCGAGCGGACACCCCCGGCCACGATCACCGGCAGGCCGCTTGATTCTTTGATCTGCTGGGCCTGCTCCCGGAAATAGGCCTCTTTCTCGGGTTTGACAATCCGGGTGCGGGTGGGCCGCGCCCCGCTGACCGAGACGATGTCCACATCCGCCTCGGCCAGGAGCTGTGCTGTGATCTTGCTGTCCGACAGCGAGATGCCGTCCGGGGTGAAATCCTCGCAGTTGAGCCGGAAGATCAGCGGCATATCGGGCAGAGCGCGACGCACCCGCGCCACCACGTCCAGGGCCAGGCGCGCCCTCTGACGCGGCCCGCCGCCGTAGATGTCCGTGCGCTTGTTGTACATCGGGCTGAGAAACTCGCTGATTAAATAATGGTGCGCCCCGTGGATCTCCACGGCGTCGAAACCCGCCTCGGCCGCACGCTCGGCCGCCGCCCCGAAATCCTCGATCGCCTGGGCGATCTGGGCCCGGGTCATCGAGCGCATGATCCGCGCGTTGTTGCGGTTCAGCCTGCCGGCGCGCTCCACCTGGGTCTGCCCGGTGATCGCGATCAACGAGGGGCCGTATATCAGGCCCTCCGGGTTGTACTTGGGGTCGGCGTTCAGCCCGCAGTGGGCGATCTGCAGGCTGACCTTGTCCCCGCGGCCGTGCAGCATGCCGACCAGCTCCTTGAGGCCAGGGATGTGTTCATCGCTGGAGATACCCAGCATCCTGGGCACCGCCCGGCTGCCCGGATCGACAAAGGCAAACCCCGTTGCGATCATCCCCAGGCCCTGCCCGGCCAGTTTGCCGTAGAAATCGAGCATGGTCCGGGTGACAAAACCGTTTTCATCCGCCGTACCGCTCCACATCGGGGCGCGCAGCAGACGGCCCGCCAGCTTCAGCCGCTTGCACTCGAACGGCTCGAAAACCTCGGCGGGCAAGCTCTCAACCGATTCAGCCATACAGCCTCCCTCTCTCGCCTTGAATTGCATTCCTTTCCGGACAGCCGGGCCGGCCGGCTTACAGAGTCAAGCCCCCGGCTGCGTGTAGGCCTTGCGGATAGCCTCGAAACGCTCCAGGATGGGCAGGTGCTGCGGGCAGGCCGCCTCGCAGGAGCCGCACTCCGTGCAGCGATCGAGCTGGCTCAGGTCATCCAGCCCGTGGTGCCATTTCAGACGGTCGTACAGGCTCTCGCCCTGTTTAAGCACCATGTGGTTGTAGGATTCCATGAACTTGTGGACCTCGATTTCCTGCGGGCAGTCGCGGCAGTAGCGGCAACTGGTGCAGAGGCTGTCGAAAGAGACCTGGATCTGATCCTTGACCGTCTCAAGGTCGGGCCGCGGAGCGGACGGGTCCCAGGAGCGCCAGGCCTCGACCGCGCTGGCCACATCCTCCAGCGAGCGGAAACCCACCAGGGCCGCCGTGATCTGCGGGTGACGCCAGAGGAAGCCCAGGGCCGCCTGGAGCATGCTCTCTTTCCCGCTGCTGCGGATGAACCCGAAAGAGCCGGGGTTCTCAACAATCGTGCCGCCGCCCAGCGGGTTCATCACCACCAGGCCGATCCCGGCCTGCCCGGCCGCCTTGACCGCCGCCTCGCGGTAGGGGAAATTGATCGCGTTGTAGCCCAGGGTGACGCCCTCGAAGATGTTCTCGTCCAGGATAACCCGGATGTCCTCGCCCGGAAGGTGGGTGCTGAACACCAGGTGCTTGACCAGGCCCTCCTGCTTCGCCTTCAAAAGCTCGTCCACCGCGCCGCCGCGCTTGCGCGACTCCCAGCCCTCCAGGCTCAGGATGTACCAGCAGTGGTAGAAATCCAGGCTGTCCACGCCCAGTCGCTGGAGCGTGCGCTCAAGGTCGGCGCGCACGCCCTCGGCGCTGGGCTTGTTGGTCTTGGACGACAGGTAGAACGGCAGTCCACTGCTGCGCATCTGCCGCACCGCCGCCCCGACTATGTCCTCGCTCATGTCGGCGCAGTAGCCCGGCGCGGTGTCGAAATAGGTGATCCCGGCCTCGTGGGCGGCCAGCACCACCTCGGCCATTTTCTGCACGTTTTTCGGCTCGGCGAAACGCATCCCGCCGAAAGCCAGCCGGCTTATCATAAGCCCGGTCTTACCGTAGGAGGTGTACATCCACAGCACCTTTCCTTGATCGTTTTTCCGTTTGCACCAGTCTAAAGGGGACAGCCCGGCGCGCGCCGGGTCCCGTCTTGAACGGTCCTGTCATCCTGCGGCCGCTGGAAGCCAACTGCCGCAGCACGACAGATTTGAACTGGAATTCCTGCCTGTCCGCGGGCGGACCGCCTCCTATCGTCTTGACGGCCCGAAACACCGGAGGGTCTGCCATACCGCGCACGGGCAGTGTGGCACAACGATAAATTTAGTCGTTACCGCTCATTTTTTCAACTTTTCACTCCTCGGTCCGGCGGGCTTACCGGGCCTCAAATAATGCGAAAACAGACAGCGCCTTGAAAAGCGTGACCGGTTGTGTTAAGTTTGTCAAGTTATCAACCGGGAATAGTGACACTATCCACCCGCGCGGGACAGTCCCGCCGCGGCCGCTGCCCGAATCCGCATCAGAAGGCGCCAACTCTGTGAAAATAATTCTATCCGGCGGTGGGACCGGGGGGCACGTCTATCCGGCGCTCGCCATCGCCGAGGCGCTGCGGAAAGAGTTCCCGGACGCCGAATTCCTGTACGTGGGAGTGCGCGGCCGGGCCGAGGAGCAGATTGTCCCGGCCCAGGGATATTCCATCCGCTACGTGCGCGGGGTCGGGTTCGGTGGCAACCCTGTCGGCCTGAGCGGGCTCGTGAGCGCTGTTCAGCTCGGGGTTGGCCTTCTGCAGGCCTGCTTTATCCTGCTCCGGTTCAAGCCGGCGCTGGTGATCGGCACCGGCGGCTACGCCAGCGTGCCGGCGGTCCTGGCCGCGGTTCTGCTGCGCAAGCTGGGCCTTCTCGACTGCCGCATTTTCATCCACGAACAGAACTACTCTCCCGGCCGCTGGAACCGTCTGGTCGGACGCTGGGTGGACCGGGTCTGGGTCTCGTTCGAGGGCTCGATCCGCTTTTTCAACGGCGCGCGGGCCGAGTACACCGGCTATCCGGTGCGCGAGCAGATCGAGCCGGTGGCCAAGACCGCCGCCCGCCGCGAGCTGGGTATCAGCGACAGCGCCCGGGTGGTGCTGGCTTTCGGCGGCTCGCAGGGCGCCCGGACAATCAACCGCGCCCTGGTGGAGGCCCTGCCCGAGATACTGGCCGACCCGCGGGTGGAGGTGTTCCACGGCTACGGCGTGCAGCGCGGAGCGGCTTATGACGCAGCCCGGGACAACCGCTCACGGGTGGAGGCCCTGGGCCTTGAGAGCGGCTGTCTGGAGCGCTATCACGGCACCGACTATTTCCACGACATCCAGACCTATTACGCCGCCGCCGACCTGGTGATCTGCCGCGGCGGGGCGGGCACGCTGAACGAGGTCTGCCGCTGCGCCCGTCCCGCGGTGATCATCCCCAAGTCTAACCTGTCCGGCGAGCACCAGGTGGTCAACTCCCTGGCCCTGGCCCGCAGCGGCGCGGCCGAGGTGATCCTGGAGCACCCGGTGCTGGTGGGCGACCGGGCCGAGTCCCGGGTGAGCGCCCGCGAGCTGGCCGCCACCGTGCGCCGCCTGCTGTCCGATGACGCGGCCCTGGAGCGCATGAGCCAGGCCGCCCTGAAACTGAATGTCCGTCCCAATGTTGAGCGTTTCATCCGCTCCGTGCGCGAGGAGCTGGAGGGCAAGCGCCTGTCCGCTCCCACCCCGCCCGCCCGGGTGGAGGACAGCGTCTCAGGAGGCGAGGACCTGACCCGTCTGGCGTTCCTGCCGCCATCGCGCATGCTGGCCGTGGCCCAGAAAGCCGCAGCCGGACGGAGCAGCTCCGAGATCGCCTCCCATCCCCTGTCGCGCATCCTGCGATATTTTGCGGATGGCTATCTGGTGAGCCGGCGCTGGCAGGTGCGCAACATCGGGGTCAAGATGGCCGGAATCCTGCAGCACACCGAGCGCCGCGACAGCCTGCTCGAAATGGTCTCCGGGCGGCAGCCCGACCGCTGGTGGAAACGCCTGGCCGGTGGGGACTACCACCAGGTGGGGTTCATCCGCCGCAACGCCCTGACCTCGCTGGCCGCCCTGGGTCTCTGGGATGAGCGCCTGCGCGCGGTGCTGCTCCAGGCCCTGACCGGCGATCCCTATTACGAGGTTCGCTCCGAGGCGGCCCGGGCAGTGCTGAGCCTGTCTGAGAAAATCGGGCCGGATGAGGAACTGGCGGTCGCCCTGCAGGCAAACCTGGACCACCGCTCACCCGAGGTGCGCTGGTGCTGCCTGGAGGCGGCCGGTGCGGTGGCCCCGGGCGCCGATTCGATCCAGAACCTGGGCGACCTTCTGTACCACCCCAACTGGCGTATCCGCCAGGCCCTGCTGATGGCCCTGTCGCACATGCTGCACCGCGGCGTGGTGAAACCCGGCGACCCGATCCTGGAGCGCCTGGACCAGCTTATCCCCACCTGCACCGATTTCACGCCGACTTTCCCCCTTAAACGCTCGCTCAACGAGCTGAAAAACGGGGCCCGCCTGAGTAGCGGCATCTCAAGGGACAACCACCTGAGCCCGGAGAGCAAGACATGATCTACTACCTGGCCAAATATGTCCTCGAACCGCTCCAGGGTTTCGGCTGGCTGCGCCTGGTCTCGAGCTATGTCTCGTTCCGCTGCATCCTGAGCGCGATCACCGCGTTCGGGCTGATCCTTCTATTCGGCAACCGGGTGATCCGCTGGCTCTACCTCCAGGGCGCGCGGGACACGATTCACAACTACGGCATCCTGGACCCGGAGAGCAAGCGCGGCACCCCCACCATGGGCGGGGTGTTGCTGATCGGTTCGCTCTTCATCTCGATCCTGCTCTGGAACGACCTGCTGAACCCGTTCGTGCACTGGATCACCGCGGCCATGCTCTGGTTCGGCGGGATCGGTTTTTTCGACGACTACCAGAAAATGCGGCACCAGGACAGCCGGATGGGCCTGAGCCAGAAGAAAAAACTCGCCCTGCAAACCCTGTTCGCGCTGCTGTTCATGGCGGCTTTCCTGTCCCGGGGTCTCAGCCCCCTGAGCTCCGACCGGGTCCACCTTCTGCAGGGCCTGGCCGGCCTGGACCCGGAGCACTACAAGTTCATGCTACAGGTGCCGTTCCGCAAGTTCCCGGTGCTGGACCTCTCCTGGCTCTACCTGCCGTTCGGCGTGTTCGTGATCCTGGCGATCAGCAACTCGGTCAATTTTTCGGATGGGCTGGACGGGCTGGCGATAGTGCCAGCCACTCTGACCGCCGGGGTCTATGGCCTCTTCGCCTACGTGATCGGCAACTCGATCCTCGCCGGCACCCTGCTTTTCACCCACATCGTGGGCAGCGCCGAACTGTCGATCATCCTGTCGGCGCTGGTGGGCGCAGGCCTGGGGTTCCTCTGGTTCAACGCCTACCCGGCCCAGATTTTCATGGGTGACACCGGCTCGATGGCCCTGGGAGGAGTGCTGGCCGTGGCCTCGATCATGCTCAAGCAGGAGCTGCTGTTCCTTCTTGCCGGCGGCATTTTCGTGATCGAGGGCGCATCGGTTCTGATCCAGGAAAAGCTGGGCATCGGCGTGCTGGGGCGGCGCATTTTCCACCGCGCCCCCATACATCACAATTTCCAGCATTTCGGCATCGCGGAGACCAAGGTGGTGGTCCGGTTCTGGATCATCGGGATCATCCTGATGCTGATCAGCCTGGCCACGATAAAGATCCGCTGAGCATGAGCGGCGCACCCCGCATCCGCTCGCTCCTTCGCGAGACCGCCCTCTACGGCATCCCGGGGGTGGTCTCCCGCAGCATGGGCCTCCTGCTGCTGCCCGTGCTGACCAATGTCCTGCCTCCCGACCGTTTCGGCAACCTCAAGCTCACCTACGTGCTGATCGGCCCGATCCTCCTTTTCATGGTCTTCGGCATGGGCACCTCGCTGGTGCGCCACCTTATCGGGGCCGAGGAAAAGGAGAACGTGTTCAGTACACATTTCTGGCCGCTGTTCATTGTCAGTACGATCCTGGCGGCGCTGACCGCGCTGGCGGCCGGTCCGATAGCCCAATCCTATTTCTCGAAAAGCCTCCCCGGCGATGAGATGCTGATCCGCCTGGCCGCGGTCATCCTCTGGTTCGACGCCATGACCACCCTGCCCTACAGCCTTCTGCGCGCCGAGAACCGGCCCTGGCTCTACCTGGCCGGGATGCTCAGCTCCACGTTGGTCTACGCCGCTCTGACCATGCTGCTTCTGGGCAAGCTGGGCTGGGACGTGGAGGGGGTGCTGGTGGCCAACGCCGCGGGCAGCGCCACTTCGTTCGTCCTGTTCCTGCCGGTGTTCAAGCGCTACCTGCGCCTGCGGTTCGACCGCGCCACCTTTGCGATCTACTTCGCTTTCGGCTTCCCGATCATTTTCTCCAGCCTGGGCAAGACCGTGCTCGACCTGGCCGACCGCCTGATCCTCGACCGCCTGCGCGGCCCGGAGGTGGTGGGCTACTACAGCGCGGGCTACCAGATCGGGGCGCTGTCGAACCTGGCGGTGGCGGCTTTCACCATGGCCTGGAAACCGTTCCTGGTGCGGGTGAGCACGGAGCCCGACTCGGAGCGCACCTACGCCCGGGTAATGACTTTCAGCCTGGTGCTGCTCTGCTGGATGACAGTGGCCATCTCGCTTCTGGCCGGCGAGATCGTGCGCCTCAAGTTCTTCGGATTCAGCCTGGTGGGCGAAAAGTACTGGCAGGGGTTGATCGTGGTGCCGGCGGTCATGGCCTCGTACATTTTCTACGGGGCCTATGTCAACCTGAGCGTGGGCTGCGACCTGCGGCGCAAGACCCACTACTACGCCTGGACCACCGGGGCGGCGGCGGCGCTCAACGTGGCGGCCTGTTTCGTGCTGATCCCCTCCTACGGCATGATGGGCGCGGCCTGGGCCACGCTGGTGGCCTATGTATTCCAGGCGGCCCTTCTTTACTGGCTCTCCCAGCGTATCTATCCCATCCGCTACGAGTGGAGCCGTATGGTCCGGCTGGGGTTGCTCAGCCTCGGGTTCTACTGGCTGGCTCTCCTGAGCGGGGCCGGGTTCACGCTGAAAATCACTCTGATCGCGCTATACAGCCTGGCCCTCTTCGCGTTCCGGGTCCTCGACTGGCGCAGTCTGCGCTCGATAATGCCGCGGCCCCGCCGCTGAGCCGCGCGCCCTCCCGCCCGGAGTTGATTAATTCACGGCCGTGAATTATCTTTCTTTCCCGCACAACTCGAAACTACAGGCTGATTTGTCTTGAAGTCACCGCGCCCGGTGCCGTTCCGGGAGGACGATCTAACATCTGCAAGCGGAGGAAACATGGAAATGCTCAACTCGGCGGCCGGAATGTTCGGCCTGGCGTTGCCCCTGGTGCTGGTGCTGGGTTGCTGCGGCGCGGGCGACAAGAGCGCTCCGCAGGCAGCGGCCCCGCGCACGGTGAGCGTGGCCCAGTCCGGCCAGGCGGATGTGATCGGCACGGACAACACGGCCCTGCAGAAAGCCGCCGACATGCTGCGCCCGGGCGACACCCTGTCGATAGGCGCGGGCCAGTGGACCATGGAGGACAAACTGGTCATTCCGGTCTCCAACGTGACAGTCCGCGGGGTCAAGGGCCAGACCGTGCTGTTCAAGAGCGCGGGAGTATCCTCCAAGGTGATCGACTGCGGCGACTACGGCGAGCGGGTGCTGGTGGTGGCCGAGCCTGGCAAGTTCAAGGTGGGCATGGGGATCACGGCGCAGGATGACACTCACGCCAGCGGCTGGGATGTCACGGTGACCACGATCCAGGCCATAGTCGGCGACACGCTCAAAATCGAGCCCTACACTGTGCGCGATTACGATTACGAGACAGGCAACTCGATGGTGGAAAACAAGTTCCCTGTCCTGACCGCCTACGGGCAGACTGGCCTCGCCATCGAGGATATCACAGTGGACGGCAACCGCGAGGGCGGCACGGGCTATATCGACGGGTGCCGGGGCGGCGGAATCTATCTCTACGACTGCCGCAACTGCGTGATCCGCGGCTGCGAGGTGCGCAACTATAACGGCGACGGCATCTCGTTCCAGATCACGGACAATATCAAAGTGCTGGACTGCGAAAGCCACCACAATTTCGGCTACGGGGTGCATCCCGGCACGGGCAGCCCCAACGCCGAGATCAGCGGCTGCCATTTCCACCACAACGACCAGATCGGGTTCTTCCTCTGCTGGCGCGTCCGCTACGGCAAGTTCAGCAACAATGTCATCGAGAACAACGGCCAGTACGGTATCTCGATCGGCCACAAGGACACCGATAACCTGTTCGAGGGCAACACGATCCGGGGTAACGGCATCTGCGGGGTGATTTTCCGCCAGGAGACCGAGAAGCTGAGCGGCCACCGCAACGTGTTCCGCGGCAACACGATCGCCGATAATGGCGGCCCGCAGGCGGGCTACGGGGTGTACGTGGAGGCCCCGGCGCACGATCTGGTGTTCGAGAGCAACACCATCGAGGAGACCCGCACGGGCGCCGAGGCGGCCCAGCAGTGGGGTATCTGGGTGAGCAAGGCCGCCGGGCCGGTCAAGAGCGAGGGCAACACGTTCCGCGGCAACCTGCAAGGTGATTTGTTCGAGCAGAAATAGGAAGCATTCGCAGATTTAGATAGAATGAAAAGGGGCACGGTGCACCGTGCCCCTTCATTTTTCTTCACGCTTCTACCCAAGTATTTCCAACCACATCTCATCCCTTCGCGCCCAGCCTTTCGAGCAGCGCCGCTCTCGCCTCCTCGCGGTCATCGAGATGGACCTTACCGGTCGAAAGGATCTGGTAGTCCTCATGGCCCTTGCCGGCCAGAAGGAGAGCGTCCCCGGAGCACATCCGGGCCACAGCCTTGCGGATCGCGGCGCGGCGGTCGGGCTCCACGATGAACTGCTCGCCCTCGCGCCCGCCGGCCTGCACTGCTCCGGCCACGATCTGCTCGATTATCTCAGCCGGGGATTCACTGCGCGGGTTGTCCGAGGTGATGACCGTGAAATCGGCCATGCGGACCGAGAGCTGGCCCATGGCCCCGCGCTTCAGACGGTAGCGGCAGCCCCCGCAACCGAACAGGCTCACCAACCGTCCCTGGGTGTGCTCGCGCGTGGCGGCCAGCGCCTTTTCCAGGGCATCCGGCGTGTGGGCGTAGTCCACCAGGACCCGGAAATCCTGCCCGGCCTCCACCCGCTCCATCCGTCCCGGCACTGGCTGCAGCCTGGGCAGGGCCGCCTGGATCGAATCCACCGGCACCCCCAGGGCCAGGGCCACTCCAGTCGCCGCGGCAATATTCTGCGCATTGAACCGTCCCATCAGGGCCACCGTGGCCCCGATCCGCCGTCCGAACACCTCCAGCTCCAAGGCCGCACCCTCGAACAGCGGGGTCCAGCTCAGAATACGCACATCGCTTTTCTCGCGCTCGCCGTAGCGGATCACCGGCCCTTTCATCTGTGCGGCCAGGCGCTCGCCGTAGGGGTCGTCCCAGCCGATCACCGCCCGCCCCTGGGCGCCCAGACCCTGGAACAGGATACTCTTGGCCTGGAAATAGTGCTCCATGTCCGGGTGGTAGTCCAGGTGGTCCGGGGTGAGGTTGGTGAACACCCCCACCTGAAAATCCAGCCCGTGGCTACGTTTCTGCGACAGTCCGTGCGAGCTGACCTCCATCACCGCGGCCTTGCAGCCGTTTTCCAGCATGCGGGCCAGGCGGCTCTGGATGTCGTTCGACTGAGGTGTGGTAAGCTCCGCAGTCTCGATCTGGTCCGGCCCCATGATATTCTGCACCGTACCCAGAAGGCCGCAGCTCAGGCCCTCGTGCCCGAGGAGCTGGCGCACCAGGAACGTGATCGTGGTCTTGCCGTTGGTGCCGGTCACCCCGATCAGCGGGAAACGCCTGGAGGGATGGCCGTAGAACTCGGCCGCGGCCAGGGCCAGGGCCTCACGGGTGTCCGGGGTCACATACTGCTCCAGCGGGCAGTCCGGGACAAGGTGTTGCACCACCGCGGCCACCGCGCCGCGCTGCCGGGCGTCTTGCAGGTAAGCGTGGCCATCCGTGCTCTCGCCGGCCAGGGCGAAAAACAGGTCGCCGGGACGGATTCGTCGGCTGTCCGCGCTCATCCCGCCGACCTCCACCCCTGCCGCGCACACGCCGGGACGGGCCGGCACGGCCCCGGCCGCGCCCAGAATCTGAATCAGCCTCAATGGACCCCTCCTCTGACATTTTGGCGAACACTGAAACAGAGAACAGGTTTTACAATTTATCGCTTTTATGGTTCCGGCGAAAGGAGGATATCCAGCGGGATCCGTGACTACCTGCTGTATGTACTGCGTAGTGGCACTGCACGCCGGGCCACTACAGACGATCTTACGGATCGATCTTTTCTGCGGAAGATCGAATGCTGAGATCAGGTCTTGAGCTCTTTCTTACGCGCCGCCGGGAACAGCAGGTTGTTCAGGATCAGACGGTAGCCCGGCGAATTCTTGTGCAGTTCGAGTTGGGTCGGCGGGTCGCCGATACGGTGCTCGGGGTCCTCGGGGTCGTGCCCGCCCAGGAAAGTCCAGGCCCCCTGGCCGTAGTTGCCGTGGATGTACTTTACCCAGGGCTTGCCCTCCTCGTAGCCCAGAACCGTGTCGGAATCCTTGAGCACGGCGCGGTTGAAGCTGGTGGACTGGCCGTAGAAATCCTTCAGGTAATCCACGTGGTCCTGGATCAGGAGCGAGGGCACGGGGTCGTACTTGGCCGCGAACTGGAAAAGCTGGAAATAGCCCAGTTCCTTGCGCAGGGGCGGATTGTTCACCTGGTGCCCGTCGATGTCGGAGAACGAGTTGACCGACGGGTCCAGCTCGACACGGAAATCCTTGAAAGCCATCGTTTTGCTGAAATCCAGCTTGCTCTGCGCCGCCGGGTCCACCCCATCGCCGTCCGCCTGCGGCCCCACGATATCGGTTTCGCCCGCGGCCAGGGCGATATCCAGCGTCTCCGCAGCCAGGCACATGGCGAACAGGAATCCGCCCTGGCGCACGTAGTCGGCGATACGGCGGGCCACGGCGTGCTTGAGCTGCCAGACTTTCTGGAAACCCATCGCGCGCGCCGCCTCCTGGCTCTGAGTGACCTCCTCTTGCAGCCAGGGGCGCTCGGCGTAACCGTTGTAGAAACGGCTGAACTGGCCGGTGAAATCCTCGTGGTGCAGGTGCAGCCAGTCGCAGCCCTCCAGCCCGTCCTTGAGCATATCCTCGTCCCAAACCTTCTTGTAGTCCACCTCGGCGTAAGTCAGGGCCAGGGTTACGGCATCGTCCCAGGGCGAGGTGTTGGGCGGGCTGTAGACCGCCACACGCGGGGCTTTCTCCAGCAGCATCACATCCATGTTGGAGCTTTCGATCTGCTGGTGGATCGCCAGCACCTCATCCGGCCCCACGCCCTGGAAAGTCACGCCCATCCGGCGGGCCTCGTTGCGGAACGCCTCGTGGTCCTCGAACAGGAACGAGCCGCCGCGGTAGTTGAGCAGCCATTCCACGTTAACCCCGGCCTTGAGCACTTTCCAGGCCAGGCCGTAGGCCTTGAGGTGGTCGTTCTGGCTCAGGTCCATGGGTACCAGGATTTCGGCCCTGAGCGGCACGGCGAGGAGCAGACAGCCCAGCAGGAAAGCCGGAAGCGCCTTGATGCACAACTTTAGCTGACACACATTATTTCTATTAATATCAATCGAGTATCGCATCACAGTTTCGGTTCCTCCAGGCTGCGCAGCAGCCGTCGCGCCTCCGGTGTGACCACCCCCTCGGGCCGGTTCAACACGATGTTCTCCAGGTGACGGCGCGCCCCCTCCCGGTCTCCCAGAGACTCAAGCAGCAGGACCGACAGACGCAGCTCCACCTCAGCCGAAAGGTAATGCTGCGGTGAGGCGGCCAGAAGGTCCTCGTAAACCTTCGCGGCCAGCGGGTATTGGCCGGCGCGCTCGTACATGCGGGCCATCTGGTTGCCCACCCGGATATGGCAGGTGGAGTCGCCCGCCGCCTCCAGGGCCTGCTGGAACATGACAGTCGCCTCGGCCAGCTTTCCCGCGGCCTCGCGGTGCAGGGCCCCGGCCAGCAACTGCGTGACCTGCCCCTTGGGGCTCGGGTCGTTGCGGATGAGCCAGGAGCGCTCGATGGCCTCGTTGGTGGCGGGACGGTTGAGGCTGAGTCGGGCGAAAGACTGGTACAGCGAGTCCGCGCTCTCCAGCCGGCCAGTGAAAAACTGCACATCCGCTTTCAGGCGGAACAGCTCGGCCTGGTTGGCGGTCTCCAGGGCGGGTGTGGCCAACAGTTCATCGCACAACCGGCCTGCTGCATCGAGGCTGTCCAGGTGGATGAAACTGTCGAGGATTTTCAGCTTGGCCGGCCAGTTGGCCGCCTGACGGTCGGGGTTGCCGGCCTCGAGCTGACGGTAGCAGTCCAGGGCCAGGCCGGGCTGGTCCAGATGTCCCAGGTAGAGCTCGCCCAGACGGTTCAGGGCTTCGAAGCGCAGGGGCGAGGGCGGATCGAGACGGCTCAGGGCCAGGAGAGAGCGCTCCTGGTCACGGTAACGCTCCATCCGGCCGTAAATGTCCGCCTGCCCGAACATCACCCGGTCATGCCCCATCAGCTCCAGACGGTCCGCCAGGCTGTAAGCCTGCAGGGCGATGTCCCAGCGTTCGAGTTTCAGCGCCCGCCCGATGAAAATGGCCACCAGATTGACCGAGGCCGGCTTGGCCGAGTCCTGCGCCATTTTCTCCAGCAGGGCGAAGGCTTTCTGCTCCTCGCCGCGGGTGAGAAGGACATCCAGCAGAAGTCGTCCGTACTGGTCCCGCAGCTCGTCACCGGACTTGTCCAGACGTTTTTCCAGGTTGGAAGCCACCAGGCGGCTGCCGCTGTCGCCGCTGTCGAGGACCCGGTACAACAGGCGCTGGAGCGAGGTGAAATTGGTGCGGTCGGCCTCGAACAGTGCGAACGCCTCCTCCAGGGCCCGGTCGTAGCGTCCCTGGTCGATCAGGAGGTCGGACATTTCGAGGCGATAGAGAGTGGGGTCGTTAAGACGGCTGCGCCCGCGCTCGAGCAGTGCCAGCGCGGGAGCCGAAAGTCCGAGGCTGCGGTATCTGCGTCCGATCTGGCGATAGGTGTCCGCCTCGGGCGGCGCAGCGACGAGGAAACGCTCCACACACGCGTGCAGACTGTCCTCGAGGCCCAGGTCGGACAGGGCCTGCATGAAGATCACCAGGGCCTCCACCTGTCCCGGATCACGATTGTAGGCCTCGACCGCGAGCTTCATGAACTGGGCCTGCATGCCACTCTTTTCGCAGAGGGCCTGGATTATCTCCAGCACCCGCAGGTCCTGGCTGTACTGCATCAGCAGGTCGAGGGCCTGGTCCACCTGGCCGCTGCGCTCCAGGGACTGGGCGATCTGGCGCAGGCTGGAGAGCATCCCGTCATCTATGCGCCCGACAGCCGGGTTCTGGGCCTGAGCCGCTCCCGCGGCTGTCAACACGGCGAAAGCCAGGGCGCACGCCCAGGCCCGCAGCCGTGCCGAAGCTGAAACGAATCTATTCACGCGCCCTCTCGGGTCTGAACGCCACTCTTGAGCCGGGACACATCCCCGCCGAACATTCCAGCCTCCCGAACACGGGTGGCGACTGTTAAAACCCGAAAGCGGAGCAGTTGTTCCGCTCTCACTTGGCCGGGCGGAACTTGTCGAGCAGCGAGATGCCGTTCTCGTAATCGTAGTAAGTCTGAATCATCAAAGAGATAAGCGAGCGTCGGTAGCCGAGGTAGGCCTCCAGGAAATTCGTCTCGGTCTGCCGCTGGCGGCTTATCATCTGGAAAACGTCCTGCAGCGAGATAATTCCGTCATGGTACTGCTTCAGGCCCTGATCGCTGATGTCCTGCACCAGGTCGGCGCTCTCTTTCATGTTCAGTGCGCGGGTCTGGTACTCGTTGAGATTGGTCACGGCGTTGATGATATTGGAACGGATGTTGTTCCGGGTCTCCTCGATGTACATCTCGGTGGAGCGGACCGAAATCTCGTAGGCCTCGATCTGGGCCTTGCGGCGGCCCCAGTCCCAGATCGGCACGTAGGCGTTGAGCGAGACCGAGTAACTGCCGTCGTACTCGTTCCAGATCTTGGTGATATCCTCTTTCTGCTTTTCCAGTCCGTAGGTCATTTCGAGGTTCACGTGGAAAGCATCCCAACCCTTGGAGTTGTTTAGTTCGATCTCGTTCTTGCGCTTGTCGATGGTCAGGCGGCGCAGTCTGGGGCTGAGGTTGTAGCCGTACTCCACCGCCTGTTCCGGGTTGACATCCATCTGGTTGATCACCACCAGCGGCTCCACCACCACCGAGTCCTCGATGGACAGTTGCAGACGCTGCTTGATCTGGGCCGACTCCTGGCGTATCTGGCTCTGGTTGCGGAACAGGGTTTCGCGGGCGTTGGCCAGCTCGACTTTCACCTGCGCCACCTCGATGGCCCGGTTCTTGTCCCCGGCCACCAGTTCCTCGGTCAGCTCGAGGAGGCGTTCCAGGTTGTGCACCTCGTTGTTGAAGATATCTTCCTTGTAGACCACCTCGAACAGGTCGTAGTAGTCATCCGCCACATCGTCGATCAGCCCGGCGCGGTCCACAACATAGTTCAGCTCGCTGCTCTCCAGGTCCAGCTCGGCATCCTCGATATTGTTCTTCAGGCTGTTGGGCAGGAAAAAAGGCTGCTCGAACTTGACATAATAGCGATTGTAGTAATCGACATCGTCTGCGCCGTCCTCCTGCAGATACCGGTATATCTTGTTGTTGAGCGACAGGTAGCCGTTGGTCGGATAGCCGAACAGCAGCACCGGCTGGCGCACCGAGAGGTCCATCTGCCACAGTGAGGTGTTCTCGTGGACAATCTCGTCTTTCTGCAGCGTACTGTTCCACTTGGTCTCGGAGACAGCCTTGATCTCGGGAGCCTGCAGGTTCATGTACACTTTGGATTTCAGCGAGGCCTGGCGGGATTTCAGGAAATATCGGGTGCGTTCGATACCCATCTCCAGCTGCTTGATCCGGTAGCTGCCGCCCATGGCTATATCCACGGCCGAATCGAGGTTCAGGCGGATGATTTCCTTGGCCCCCAGCGGTGCGGCGACTGACACATACAGGCACAACAGCATGATCGCAAACGCGGCGGCAGGCGGCGCTGTCATTTTGCTTTTGATTGTTTCCAGCATTTTCAGCTCCTTGTTTACCCTGTCATTTTTGCTCGTTCGATCCTTTTCGCCATATGACGATATTCTATCACATCAGGCTTTGGGTTTCAATCCCGGAAGGAGGCAGCCGAACAGGCCGAGGTCGCGGACCAGGACCTGCCAGGCCGGGGTGTGCGCCCCGCCGAAACAGCCGCAGTCGAACTGAAGGCCGCGCGCGATATTGAACCCCACGGCCAGGATGAATACTCCGGTCAGAACGAGCAAAATGCCGGAGGCAGGCAGGCGCAACCGCCCGGCCAGAAGCAGCAGCCCGCCGCATAGCTCGAGCCAGGGCATGACCATGGCCACGGCGTTGATCGCATACCAGGGCAGGATTTGGTAATTGTCCACCGCGCGGGCGAATTCGAGCGGGGCGACAACCTTGTGCAGCGAAGCCGCCACGAAAACGAGCCCTACCGCCCGCAGGGCGAACGCGGCCAGCCGCGGGCTCAACCCTCCGGCCAAGGCCCGCCAGGCGACAAACAGCCCCAGGGCCAGGGCCAGCAGGTCCAGGACCAGCCAGAGCCAGGCCGGGGCCAGACGGCTGAAATCCAGGGCCCGTCCGGCTTTGTCCACAGCCGCGGCCGCAGTCCCCGAATTCCCGGTCTCCACTGTCAGCCCCTGCTGCGCCCACTGGCCGAAACCGCCGGTGTAGATGAATATCCTGCGGTAACCCACCTCCTGCAGCGACTGGGCCAGGAAACGGCTGTCCTCGCAGTCCTGGCCGGTGCAATAGACCAGCAGCGGTGTGTCGAGCGTCAGGCTGTCGAGGAGGCCGGGCAGATAGCTGTCCAGCTCGTACACGTGGCAGAGCCGGGCGCCGGGAAGGTGCCCCTGGACGTACTGCTCCGGATCGCGGGCATCCAGGACCGCGCCGGCGTGCGACTCGACAAAAGCGCGCGCCGTCTCCAGGCCGACCAGGTGGATGCCATCCGTGAGGTCCAGACTGTCGCTGAGCGGTAAATCGACCTTCTTGTAACGCTCATCCAGCAGGGGTATCCCGCGCAGGGTCAAAGAAATGCCACCCAGGACCACTCCCAGCAGCACGAGCGCCAGCATCCCCCTCAACAGCCCTTTTCGGCCCCTCGGCATCTGTCCTCGCACCTGATTCTGCTCCTTCATCCGGCTTTCGAGCCGGCGCCTCCCGATCGATAATCGTTGCAAGGCTAAGGTAGCAAGCGTGCGTCAATTATTCAAGTTCTTATTGTGCATGAAACAAAAAAACCGCGGGCGCCCAGCGGGGCCCCCGCGGTGTCCGTCCGTGCGGTGGAATACAAGACTATCTTGACTTACATTGCCTTGTCGAAATTCACCTTAACCCATGGTCACATATTGGCTCCGCTCGGACCGAGATTACATCGGGTCAATTGTCTCCGCCGCCGGGGATCTCGGCGCCGCCGAATCCGCCACGGGCATGCTCGCGGCTCCACTGCTCGTGTTTCTTGCGCTGTTCCTCAGTGAGAAGCTTATCGAATTTCTCGCGGAAATCCCCGCCGATCTCGCGCATCGTGTCCCGCATCGCCATCCGGTCGACTTTCCCGTCCTTCATCTGCCCGAACAGGCTCTTGACTTTGTCCTGACGGTCCTTGAACAGCGCGCGGGCCTCTTTCAACTGTTTCTCATCCAGGCCGAGGTACTTGATCATCTCCTCGAACTGCTTTTCCATCTCTTTCTGCCGGTCATCGATGCTCAGGCGCTTGCCGTCGCGCATGCCGCGCATACCCTCGCCGCCTCCCTGCGCCAGAACAGTCTCCCCCGCCTGGGACGACCCGGCCCCGGCCCTCACCCCGCACAACGGCGCCAGTACAAGCGCGGTCAGCACCAGCCAGAAGCGTGTCCTTGCCATTGTCCCCTCTCCACCGGTCCGTTCCGTTTATGGTATCTCCCGGCCGTACACTGCGCCGGGCCGAAATGCGCCGAATTCAACCCTCAACCGCCCGCTGCGGGGCTCAGTTGGGCCCCTTGTCGCTGTCCACCGGATAGCCCTTTTCGCGCAGTTGCTGTTTGATCTTGTCCATGCGTTCCTGGATCACTTTCATGTTGGCATCGAACTGATCCCGGTCGAACTTGAACTTGGACATCAACATCGGGTCATTCATCCGCACCTGGGCGATCGCTTCCCAGAGGTCGCGCTCCATCCCGGAGACCGCCAGGACGAACTTGGCTTTCTGTCTGGGTTCGAGGATCGACATCACTTTTTCCATCCCCTCGCACTTGGACTGCCAGAGACGGCCGGTGTTGTCGATCAACTGGCCGGAAAGTTTCTCGAGCTGTTTCTTGTCCGGGTCGTCCTTTTTCAGCTCCTGGCGCAGGGATCTGGCCAGGCCGTGGCGCTGCTCGGCCAGCTCGTGCTCGCTTTTCTGCATCTCGCGCATCAGGGGGAAAAACCGGTCCAACTGGTCATCGCGCAGCTCCACTTCCTGCATGATCTTCCACAACTGGAGCATCTGGATGTTCTTCTCGCGCTCGGCTCGCTGGGCCCGCCATTGTTTCAGCACATCCGGGTCCATGTCTTTCAGTCCCGGCGGTCCGGGCGGTCCCGGCTCCGGATCGGAAAGCTGTGCCAGGACAGTCTCGCTCAACTCGATCGCCTGCTCGACACATTTATCCGGCTGGGGCAGGCTTTCCAGCCCCCCCGCCTCAGTCTGATCCGCCCGCCTGCCCGTATCGCATTTTTCACCGGCGGCCAGCCCGGTCACGGCCCAGGGCAGAGTCAGTGTCAGACACAGCCAGAAACACCGTCGCAACATAAGAACCTCCATTTATTGACTTCAATCCACTTCTTCTTCTCGAGCCGTCAGTTTCCAGCCATTATGGCCATCACCCCGTCGAGCTGCTCCTCGTCCAGGTCCATCAGACCGTCGTAGACAGTCGCACTCGTGCCGGCCGGGAACAGCACGGTCTTATCCGCGGAGCCGGCCGTGGTGTCGGCGTTCAAGTCCGAAACAGTCTGGAGGTATTCCGCGGCCAGAGTGCAATCGGTCAGCATGCGGCGCATCACTTTCATCGAGTCCTGCTCCACCGGCAGCATGAAACTCTGCCGTCCGGCCAGCGAGGGCGAGCCCGGGCTGAACACTCCCATCCGACCGACCCCCAGGAACACCAGCAGCACGGCCGCGGCCGCGGCGACCATTTTCCAGGCCGCATGCCGGAATAACCGCGAACGCCACTGCCTGGGCATACGCCAGGTAGCAGCCTCGATCGCCCGCAGGTTTTCGTTCCAGAACTGTTCCGGTGGCATCTCGACCCGGCGCAGAGCCGGAGCGGCGAACAAGCCCCGTACACGGTTCAGTTCCAGGAGCCGTTCGGCGCAGCCGGGGCAGGAGCGGATATGGTCACGCACCCGCTCGCGCTCGGTTTCGTCGAGAATCCCCTCCAGATAATCGATCATCAGGCCTTCATCGATTGGGCAGCGCATCGGTCTATCTCCCGTCCTGCATGTTGACCTGCTCTCTCACCGGCTTGAGCCAGACAGCCATCTTTTTCAGCGCCCGGTGGTACGAGACTTTGGCGGCAGTCAGGCTCACGCCGCAAATCTCGGCCACCGCGGCGAACGGTGTATCCTCGAAAGCCCTGAGCACCACTATCTGCCGCTGGACCGCGGGAAGGCGGTTCAGGGCGCCATCCAGCCAGTGGCGCATCTTTTCCCGGTCCATCTCACGGTCCGAGTCTGCATTCTCATCCAGGAAATTGTCGGAGGACTGCTCCAGCACCGCCAGGCGCGAGCGTCCCCGGAACCAGTTCTTGGCCTGGTTCGAGGCGATGGTGTACAGCCAGCTCCTGAAATTACCTTCCTCGTGCAGTGTGGACAGGTTGTTCCAGGCCCGGATGAACGCGTTCTGCATGACATCCGCCGCCTCGTCATGCTCCAGCCCCAGACGCCTGAGGTAACGGTAAAGCGGCTTCTGGTAGCGCTCGACAAGCTCGCTGAAACAGCCGTGCTCGCCTTGCTTTATCCGTCGGACCAGCAGGATGTCGTCGTTCATCGTTGTCCGTTTCGGTGCGTCGTGGACTGTTTTCTGACGTGAAGACACGGGGTGAGCGGCGGATGTTACATTTTTTTGCATTCCGTGAGGGATAGGGGCCTCTCATTCATCCGCTTCAGGCTCATCCTGCTCCTCTCGCCGGGGGCGCCGCGCTGGACGCTGCGGCGGCGGCACGGCCCAGGGGCCGCTCAGACGGTAGCGGCTCTCGATGCGCTTCATTTTCTCCAGCTCGCTGCTGTAACGGCGGCGCCGGGAGACGAACACAAGCAGGAACAGCCCCGCGGCCACGATCCAGAGCAGAGTGGCGCTGCCCAGAAGGCGTAGCCAGCCGTAGCGCACTCCCACCCACTCGCGCCAGCCGGCCTCGAAACGCTCCAGGGTCAGGCCCAGCGACAGGCGCAGCGCTGTGTCCAGGTCACCGCTTTCGCGCCAGCGCTGGAGCAGGAGGTCCCGCTGGGCCTCGTTCCAGTTGGTGGCCAGATAATCCACCACGGTATAGCTCTGAAGGTAGGCCCGCCGCGCCAGGGCCTCGGGTTGCGGGAAACCGTCAGTCAGCTCCCGGAACGGCAGGAACGAGCCCACCGTCAGGGCCACCGAGGTCTCGAACATGTCATCCAGGCCCCACATCTCGGCGCTCCAGAGGGCGTAACCCTCCTGGAACCAGCGCGGGATGGAGGCCGGGCGAAGGGCCTGGTCCAGGAACACGTGGCTCAGCTCGTGGTTCAGCACCACGCGCGGTTCCTCGATCACACCGGTGGCGATCCGGGGTGAGCGCACGATCACCAGGTCGCTGGACGGCACGGCGAAAGCCAGGCCCCACTCGGGGAGCGCCCCGCCGCTCAGACGCTGGAACTCGTTCTCATCCGCGGCCAGGCAGATCGTCACCTCCGCCAGGCGCCAGCCGGTGAGGATACCGTCCCGCGGGCGGAACGCCACGGCCCACTGAAGGTACTGAGCGGCGCTGGCGGAGTCGGGGTCGCGGTACAGCACCACGGCCGTTCCGGCGCGCAACTCGCGGTAAGCTCCCACGGCCGCTGAACCGGTCCCGGCGAGCGCCGCACCGACAGGCCAGAGCCAGCCCAAAAGCAGGGCCAGCCAGGTACACTTTTTCAATAACAAAACCATTGACAATCTCTTACGAGATGTTATCTTTCAGCCGCTAATTGAAACACAGCGTTCGACTTTCATATACACTTCAGGAGATCAGCCGTGCCGAATACAAAGAGTGCTGAGAAACGCAACAAAACAAACCAGATCCGCAACGAAAGAAACCGTATCCGCCGCTCCACCATGCGCACCGCGATCAAGAAGCTGCGCAAGGCCGAGAGCTACGAGGCCGCCGTGGCCCTTCTGCCCGAGGTCTTTTCGACCATCGACAAGAATGCCAAGGTCCGGGTGATCCATCCCCGCACCGCCGCGCGCTACAAGAGCCGTCTGAGCCTGTTCGTGCAGACCCTGAAAAAGCCGGCCGAGGCCCAGCCGAAAGCCTGAGTGCATCTCTTGAACCAACGGCTGTAGAGAATACCTGTAGGGGCGGGTTTGAAACCCGCCCCTACGTTTTTTGGGGAAGATACCACCGCTCAAACCATCGACTGCAGTATCTGCAGCCCCAGCACGGCGTCTTTCCAGTCCACCAGGACCATCAGCTCTCGCAGGGCCTTGCGGTCAGCGGAGTCGAAGCTTTTCCGCCGGCGGCACTCCAGCACCAGGCCCAGCGCGCGGCTGTAATAGTTGACGCTCATGTCCAGGCTCAGACCCAGTTCGGCGGCTTCCGCCTCGAACGCCTCGCGGTAGCGGTCCAGCTCCCGGCTCAGGCGGGCTGTCTCCTTGCGGCCCACCGCCTGGCCCGGACGCTCGGCCCAGCGGCTGATCGGCAGGCTGCGGCGCAGGGCGACCCAGCTTCCCTGCTCTTTCGACCCCAGGCTGCGCGCTCCGGCGGCCCGCCGCAGGTCCTCCTCGAACACCATCAGGCTCGCGCCCGAGCCGTCACGCTCCGCAGAGCCGTTATGCAGGCCGTTCCGGTTCAGCTCAGCGCCCGTGCCGGTGTCCGTGCCGGTGTCCTTTCCGTTCTCCATCTTTTTCCTTCCGGGGTTTTTCTCTTTCGGTCTCCACGCCTTCCGGGGCCTCCGCGTCCCCGCCGACCAAGATGAACTCTATGCGCAGCAGGGACGGATCGGAGCGGCTGAGCAGCACCTCGATCTCCTGCCCCACCTGGAACGTACGATGCTTGTTCTTGCCGCGCAGGATCGCCTTCTTCTCATCCAGCTCGTAGTAATCGTCGTCCATGTCGCTGATATGGACGAACCCCTCCACGTAGTAGCGCTTGAGCTTGATCCCCATGCCGAACGGCTTGACCGAGGTCACCCGGGCCTCGAACTTCTGGCCGATGAAGCGCTGCATGAACTCGGCCCGCACCCGGTCATCCGATTCCCGCTCCGCAGAGCTGATCTGCTCCTCCTGGTGGCTGGAATGCAGGCAAACCTCGGCCAGCTCGGACTCCAGCGACTCCAGAACCTTGGGCGCGGGCGGCTGGCTGTCCAGGTGGAGCTTGAGCAGACGGTGCACGCAGAGATCGGGATAGCGCCGGATGGGCGAGGTGAAATGCGTGTAGCTGTCGCTGGCCAGGCCGAAATGCCCGATGTTGTTGGTGCTGTAAAGGGCGCGTTTCATCGAGCGCAGGATGATGTACGAGACGATATCCCCCAGGCCCTGGGCCGAGGCGCGCTCCAGTATCCCTGTCAGCACCGCGGGATTGACCGGCCAGAGATGCTTGGGGATGTCGAGCTGGTGCGCCAGGGTGGAAAGCCCGTACTGCATGTTGTCGATCGCATCCACCGCCGGCTCGCCGTGCACCCGGTAGATCGAGGGCAGGCCGCTTTGCTCCAGGGTCACAGCCACAGCCTCATTGGCCGTGACCATGAATTCCTCGATCAGGCGGTGGCTCAAGAGGCGCGGCTTGGGACGAATGTCCACCGGGACGCCGCTGGAGTCGCGGATCACCTCCGGCTCGGGCAACTCCAGGTCGATATAACCCCTCTTCACCCGGATCCCCCGCCGAATCTCGGTCAGCTCGCCCAGGCGCCTGAGCGGCTCGCGCACGGCCTCGAAACCATCCCCCTCGGGAGCGCCGCCCTCCAGCAGGGTCTGCGCCTGCTCGTAGTTCATGCGCTTTGCGCTTCGGATCACGCTCAGGCAGGGGCGGCTTTCACGGACCACCCCATCCGCGCCGATCCGCATCAGGACCGAGAAAGTCAGGCGGTCCTTAGCCTCGACCAGGGAGCAGACGCCGGAGGAAAGACGGGTGGGCAGCATCGGGATATAGGCCGCGGTGAGGTAGACACTCATGGCGCGCTGGAAAGCCTCGCGGTCCAGGCGCGAGCCGTGGGTCACGTAGTGGCTGACATCCGCGATGTGCACCCCGACCCGGGTCTCGCCGTCCGGCAGGGGCTCGGCGCTCACCGCGTCATCGAAATCCTCGGCCGAGGCCGGGTCGATCGTGAACGTGGTGATCCCGCGCAGGTCCTCGCGCCCGGCGAGGTCCGCCTCGAGCACGTGGTCCGGGATGTCGCGGCTCTGCGTGAGCACGACGGCCGGGAAACGCTGCGGAAAATCGTACTTGATCAGTATCTCATCATCCGGCCCCACCTTGGGGCCCATCAGCGACTTGACCACCCGTCCGCGGGCCTTGCCCCCGGGGCCGCCCCAGTCGAAGATTTCCACCACCACCCGGTCTCCGTCCTTCACCGCCTTGGCCTCGACGTTGGGGATGATTATCTCCTTGACCAGACGGTCATCCCGCGGGACCACGGTCTGCATGCGCCCCTGCTTGTAGAACGTGCCGATGAAGCGCCGCAGGCCGCGCTCGTTCACCCGCACGATCACACCCTCCGGGCTGCCCTCGGCCGGCCGGTTGATAATCTTGACCTCCACCCGGTCCCCGTCGAACGCATCCCCGAGGTTGTAGTTCTTCACAAATATGTCCCGTCCGCCCACATCCGGGACCACGAACCCGTAGTTGCGGCGCACCAGGTCGAGCTTGCCGCTCAGGGTCTCGGCCGCTCCGCCGCCGGCGACATAGGCGTTGTTGCGCACCCGGTGCAGAACGCCCTCCTCGGACATCTCCTTGAGCACCCGCTTGAGAAGCTTGTAATCCTCGCCTTTCACCCCCAGGGCGCGCGCCACCTGCTTGGGCTTGATCGGGACCGATTCGTTTTCCTGGAAGAACTCTTTCAGGGCTTTGCGCTGTATTGCCATTTTCAGTTTCCCGGTTGAGCGTTGGATTCTCTGCGGATATCTGCCCCTTGCACGGGGCCCCGGTTTTCAGCCTCACCTCGAATTTACCACTATCGGCCCGGCCTGTCCACCGGAAGAGAATCTCACTCCTAATCTATGGGCCGCCTTGCAGGCGACCGGCTGGTGAAATATACTTGTCTATGAGTTTTGAGTTTGCGGTCACACTCTTTCCCAGGTTGCGCCGGGAGAGTCATTCTATTTCGCGCGGCGGGGACTCCGCCGGGGAGGACAGGATGCTGGCTGAGCTGACCATGTTTCCGTTGGGCAAAGTGAGCGGATTGAGCGCAGAGGTCTCGAAAGTGCTGGAGCTGATCGAGAGAAGCGGGCTCCCCTACCAGCTCACGGCCATGGGCACCCTGGTCGAGGGCGAGTGGGACGAGGTGATGGGTCTGGTGGGGCGCTGCCGCGAGCGCCTTCTCCAGGACAACGAGCGTCTGTATATCGTGCTCAAGATCGACGATCACAAGGGCCGCACCGGTAAGCTGAGCGGCAAGGTGGCCTCTGTTGAGAAAAAGCTGGGCCGTGCGCTGCACAAATAGCCGCGCCGCTCAGGCCCCCGGCCAGGGGTAGCCGATCCTCCGGCAGAGAGCGAGCAGGTTCTCGCCCAGGATCGCGCGGCGCTCGTCATCGCTCCGGCAGTCATAGGCGCACCAGCCCAGCATCGGGGCCGGGTCGCGCATGGGGGTGTCGCTGCCGAACAGCACCTTGTCCGTGCCCGCGGTCCGGGCCAGGAACGGGAGCATCCGGCAGGGCGCCGAGGTGTAGTTGATCTCCAGGTAGACATTGGCGAACTGACGGGCCAGGGGCGCGACCTGCCCGGCCAGGCGGAACGAGGCCCCGGCGTGGGCCAGGATGAACACGGCCCGGTGGTAACGCGGGGCCAGCTCCTCCACCTGTGCGGGTGTGACACCGGAAAGCGGCTCCAGACCCAGGTGGCAGAGGATGGGAAGCTGAAGTTTCTGAGCCAGTTCCAGCATCGGACGGAACGCCGGGTCGGTGAGCGAGCGCCGCATGGAGAAGGGGTAAGGTTTCAGCCCGAAGAACCGTCTCCGCCCGAAACAGGCCTCCACCTGGCTTTCCCAGTCCTCCGGGTAGTTCGGGTTGACCACCATGTAGGGCACGATCCGCCGGGGGTGACGGTCGGCGGCCGCGGCGGCCAGGGCGTTGCCGGCTGGGGCGTCGCCGCCGTAAATCTCCCAGTTGCTCACAGCCAAGGCCTGAATCCCGGTACGGTCCAGGGCCGCCACAATCGCGTTCTCATCCTGCGGCCCCAGGGTGAGGCCGATAAGCCCCTCGAACCCCACGGGCGCGATGTGCCCGTGACAGTCGTGCACCGAGCATGCGCTGATCGGCTCACCGCGGTCGAGCTGCAACAGGATCGGCGAACGCTCCGGCTGTTCGGGCAACGACTGCGTGGGGCCCTCCCCCAGAAGGCGCTCCAGGTTCCCCGCGGCGATAAGCTGCTTGTTCTCCCGGCTGATCCGTGAATATGTCAGCATGGCCCGCGCCGCCCCCGCCGACACTTCCGGCAGCCCGCTTCCGAACAGCAGCCGTTCCGGCCCGAACTCCTCCACGACGCGCCGCAACATCTCCAGCCCCTGGAACAGCGAGGTTTCGATTCTCATATTGGCGCAACGCCCAAACAGGGCCAGCAACTGACTGTTGTGGTTGTAGTTTACCGAGCAGACCAACAGGGGCAGGCCGGGAAATTCACGGGCCAGACTCTCGACAGCAGCCAGGGAGGGCCCACGGTGCTCGTGCTGACCGAGTTGGGAGTAATTGTACCAGGGCTGGTCGAAATCCAGCCACAGGGGCAGCCCGCGCTCCTGGAGAGTGTCCAGCGCGGCGCGGACCTCCGGGTCGGAGACAGAGACCCCGTGGTAGTTGGGGAACATCCGGAACGCGCGCACCCCCTGCTCCAGGTATGTCTGAATCTCGCCGACCAGGGAGTGGCCCTCGCGGCGGGGATTGGGGCTTAAAACGGCGCAGGGTGACAGGCGGGGCTGCTCACGGCAGATTGAGACAAGCTCGTGGTTGGCGGCCAGGCTGTCCAGCTCGCGGGCCGCGGCGTGGAACACCAGCGCCCGGCTGATCTGGCAATGGTCCAACTCAGCGATCAATCCGGCCGTATCGTAGGGCGCACCCGGAGTGCGGTGCACCGAGCGTCCCAGGCAGGCGTTGGCGTCGAAAAAGACGATCTCTCTTTCCTCAGGCTCGTGCATCGGAACTCCTCCATAAACAGCGCAGCAAGCCGTATAAACCGGCGCACAGCCCGCCGGCCAGCATTTCCCAGTGGTAGGCCCCGGGAAGGCCGGCCCGGGTGTCGACAACGTAGGACAGAAAGATCAGGCCCGCCCCGGCCAGCACAGCCAGCCACTCGTGAAAATCGGGCCGGAACACGCCGCCGCGGCCCAGGCGATGCAGAATCAGCCCCGCGCCGACCAGCATGGCCAATGAAACGAGCACCGGCGAGAGCACCGGCCCGACCCAGGGCAGCGGAATGAGGAACAGGATATCGGGTGTGAGCCAGCTCTCCGGCCAATCCAAAATCACCTTGAGCCAAACATAATAGGAAATGTCCCAGATCGCGAACGCTGTCATGAACCAAGCCAAGCGTTCGGCCCAGCGCCGACCGGCGAGAACTGCCAGGGCCAGGAGCATCGCCACTGTGGCGGCCTCGCGCCCCAGCTCGACCAGCACGACCGCGCGCTCCATCAGCCGCAGCGGGAAAGCGAACCCCTGCGGGTAGTAAAGCTGCCGCAGGTAGACTACCACCGCAGCCTCCAGGTAGCCCATCGCCGCGGCGAACAGGGCCACTGACAGCGCGGTGCGTAAATAACCACGTCCTGTCGTTCTGCCATCCGGATCGGGCATCGTCTGTCCCTCCGGTGAATGGGTCGGCAGCCAGAATGACGCTCAGGCCGGTTTCTGCCTCCGCGCCCGCTGCCCGCCGAAAGAGTGGATCGTCCGGGTCCCGGCCACACACTGCCCGCCGTGGGGCGTGCCCCGCGGGATGAACAGCTCATCCCCCGGCCCGAGGGGATACAGCATCCCGTTCATACTCACGCAGTAGCGTCCGTGGACACAGACCAGGTACTCATCGTACGGGTGTGTGTGCTCGCCCGAGACCCGGTCGCTGTGGCAGGTCCAGAACGCCATCTGCGAGCCGTCCGCCCCATCGTAAACGTAGCCCTCGATGTCCGCCGTGTACTGCGAGGCGGCCTCGATCCGGTTCAGCGGGCTTTTCATGAACTCCGGAAAGTCATCCATATCCATTCCTTTGAGAGCAATGGTTTTTCTCTCTCAGGCCCCGAAACCCTGCGGCGCCAGGAACAGGGTCTCGCGCGGCCCGACTGTAAGATCGCCGGAGGTATCCAACTCGCGGCCGGTGATCAGGCAGCGGTAGCGTCCCGGAGCGAGGCTTCCCTCGGGAATAGCCTCGGTGGAGTCCTCGTAGTTCAGGACAAAAGCCGCCGGCTGCGTCTCGCCCTCCCCCACAGCGCCGCGCCGCACCCGCACCAGCGGCGCTCCGGCCGGGGTGGGCAGTGCTATCCCGCTTTCCTCCAGCAGCGAAGCGACAAGTTTGAGGCAGGCGCTCTCGCCGCAGTCGCGGTAGGAGATGCCAGGATAGAACCCAAAATGATATGTACGTCCCTTCCCGGTTCGGTTGGCGATCAGAAGGCCCTGGCCCCCGGAGCGGTCCTCGCCGCCATCCTGCGGGTCGAGGCGGCCCAGCATGCGGGTGGCGGTGATCCGCTTCCCGTCAAGCTCCAGCGGCCGTGGCTCCAGAATGGCTTTGTTATAACGCTCCCGGCAGCCGAACAGGCTGTCAAGGCCGAACCCAGGCCGCACGGCGTTGACCCAGGTGCTGGTCAGGTCGCGGAAACCCACCCCGATGTCGGCGGCCAGCACGCCGCCGTTCTCCACGTAGGCTTTCAGGGTTTCGGCCTGCTCCGCGCTTATCAGGTGCAGGTACGGCAGAGCGACGAAGTCATACTTGCCGATACGCTCCAGGTCCTCGGCAGGAACTATATCAACGGCCAGGCCCAAACGCCAGAGCATCGAATACCAGCCCTTGAGCGAATCCTTGTAGCGGTAGCAGACAGTTCCGGCCCGGCTCAGGTCCTCGGCGTCCTCCAGCTCGGAGTACATGTCGAGCGCGTGGCCGAACACAACCGCCACCCGGGCTTTCTCGGGCCGCCAGGTGACAAAGGCCTCCGGGCAGCTCGCGCGCGCGGCGCAGATTTCAGCCGCGGCCAGGCTGCGCTCCGTGTCGGAGCCGTCCGAGGCAACCAGGCCGCTGGAGATCGACTCCTCCGAGAACCGCTCGGGCCTGAACTGCCAGATCAGCGTGCCGCGTGCGCCCTCCGAGATCACTGCCGCGTGCATGAACCGGATGTCCTGGCCGGTGAAATCCTCGGCCATGTAGTTCCAGCTGTTGCCGTAGATCTCGTTGACCCAGAAATAGTCCTTGACCGCGCCGATCCAGCGCGCCTGGAGCGCGTAGAGGAACATCTCGTCCCGGTAGCCGGGGTTGGTGAACAGGGCCGGACGGTCCACCCGGGCGAAAGTGTGGAAATCGCCGGTCCAGTGCGGAAGGCTGGTGCCGTAGACATCCACGTGACGTGCGGTCTGACGGTCATCGCAGGTGTCGAGCAGCGAGGGCTGGAGCACGCTGTTGAACCCCACATGGCAGAACAGCGGCCGCGAGCTGTCCAGGCCGCGCACCAGCTCGCTCAGCCAGCGGATACGGTCGGCCACGGCCCAGGCGCGGTACTGTCTCCAGAGCCAGGTATCGTAGCAGGCGCTCTGGTCCGGGGGCGCGGCAATGTCCTCCCAGTCGGCCAACGCCGTGCCGTAGCGGGCCGAGTACTCCTCGGGCGAGCCGAAATTGTCGGCCAGCCAGCGCCGGAACAGGGCGTTCGAGTCGGGGCAGGCGCAGTCCTCGAACGGACGGCAGCGGGGCTCGTTCCAGAGGTGCCAGCCCAGGATATGGCTGCGGTCACGGTAACGCAGCACGCCCGCGCGCACGAAACTCTCGGTCTTTTCGCGCACCAGCGGACGGTCGAAACAGGGGAACCAGCCGCCCACGTAGAACGAGCCGCGCGCCCGCGGCTGGATCGGACGGCCGTCCGGGGCCACCCGCACTGCATCATAGTTGCGGAACAGCCAGCCCGGAGCGCTCTCCACGAAAAACTTGAACAGCACCTTCAGGCCGATCCGCTCGGTCAGGTCCAGCAGCCGGTCGATGTCATCCCAGCGGAAAGCTCCCTCCACCGGCTCATGCCAGGCCCACTGCGGCCGCAGTTGCACCGCGGTGAACCCCAGGCGCTTCACGTGCCGGAGGTCCTCCTCCCACTCGGAGGGCAGCGGTGTGGGCTGACGGTAGTACTGGACTGCGAGATGGAAATCGGCTGGCTGCGGCATTCTTTCTCCCCTCTGGCTTTACTTGTCTTGCCCCGGACCGTCTCTCGGCTGTATAATTGATTCCACTGCGGCCGCTTGCCACCAACAGGCGTTCGGGCCGGAGCGACTATATCCTTGCCTGAAATAATAATCCTCGGGTTTGCCTTTGTAAAAGAAAACCGGCGGGAGGGCTTGTTTCTTGATCCTGATCGGCACAAGCGGGTTCTCGTACCCGGACTGGCGCGGGGTGTTCTATCCCAAAAAACTGAGCCAGCGCGATTTCCTGGCCTGGTACGCCGAGCATTTCAAGGCCCTGGAGCTGAACTCCAGCTACTACGCCCTGCCCTCGCCCGTGCTGATCCGCAATCTGGCCGAATACACGCCCGATGGGTTTAACGTGGCGGTCAAAGCGTTTCAGGGTATCACCCACCAGCGCGGAGATGACAGCGCCGACATTCTACGCAAGTTCATGCTTCTTCTGGAGCCGCTCCGGGAATGCGGCAAACTGGCTGCGGTTCTGCTCCAGTTCCCCTACAGTTTCCATCATGGCGAAGCCGAACTGGCGTTCCTGGATGATCTTCTCAAACGCCTGGAGGGGCAGCCCGCCGTGGTGGAATTCCGGAATGTCCAGTGGTGGCAGAAAAGTGTCTGGAGTTGGCTCCGGCTGCGCGGGGCGGCGCTCTGCTGCGTGGATGAGCCGCCCCTGCCGGGGCTCATGCCGCCGGAGGTGGTGCGCACCTGCCAGGCCTTAAGCTACGTGCGGTTCCACGGCCGCAACGCCGAGAAATGGTTCAATCACGAGCAGAGCTGGGAGCGCTACCATTACTCGTACAGCCGTGAGGAGCTGGAGCCCTGGCGCGACAAGCTGGCCTGGCTGGAGCAGAACACGGACAGGACCCTGGTGTTTTTCAACAACCACCGGGACGGCAACGCGGTGAAAGATGCGCGCCTTCTGGCCCAGATGCTGGGGCTTTTCGACCCGGGCGAGGTGGACAGGCTTAGTGACAAGGAACTGCCGTTGCTGTAAGCAGGGTAAAGAGAATCAAATAACTGGTACGTATAGCAGCAGTCTTTCTTAGGGGCACGGCATGCCGTGCCCAATTCGATTTTGGGCGAGTTGTATCCCGTCCCTGCGAAAAGGCCGACGATCTACACGATAAGGCAGGCCTACGCCCCCCACTTTTTAAAGGGGGGCCGGGGGGATTTTCCCATAGTATATTACAATCCCCCTCGATCCTCCTTTGGGAAGGGGGAGAAAAAAACAAAGGGGCACGGCCTGCCGTGCCCCAACATTTTCATTGTGAATCTCAGACTCTCAAAACCTCACACCGCACTTTAAGTCATCACCACAACCGCCATATATTCCAACTTCATTTCGGCGTGCTTTTCCACAGATACTGGAAGAACTCCGCATCCGGCGAGAGGATCAGGGTCGTGGTGGAATCGATCGTTTTCGGATAGGCCTCCAGGGTGCGGATCAGGCCGTAGAAACGCTGGTTGCGGTTGTAAGCCGCGGCGTAGATTTTTGTCGCCCCGGCATCTCCACCGCCCTTGGTCTCCTGGGCCTGCTTCTCCGCCTCGGCCAGGATAATCACGGCCTCCTTGTCGGTCTCGGCCCGAATCTTCAAGCCTTCTTCCTCGCCCTCGGAGCGGTACTGGTTGGCGATACGCTTGCGCTCGGCCTCCATGCGCGCGAATATCGCCATCTCATTCTCCGCCGGCAGGTCGGCTCTCTTGATCCGCACATCCAGCACCTCGATGCCGTACTCAGCCGCCTTTTCGTTGCTCAGCCGGGTGACAGTGGCCATGATCTGCGGACGGTTGACCGAGATGATGTCGTGGAAGATGTGCTTGCCAAGCTCGGTGCGAAGCTCGGAATAGATGATGTCGTCCAGGCGGCTCTGCGCGCCGGCCACGTTCTGCACGGCCTGCAGGAACTTGAGCGGGTCGGTGATCCGCCACTTGGCGTAGTTGTCCACGATCAGGGTCTTCTTGTCCTGGGTCAATATCTCGCGGGCCGAGGTATCGTAATCCAGGAGACGGCGCTCGAAGAAATGCGCCTTGTGGATATAGGGTATCTTGAAATGCAGGCCCGGCTCGGTGACAGTGCGCACCGGCGCGCCGAACTTGGTAATCACCACCTGCTCGGTTTCCCAGAGACGGTAGGCCGAGCTGAGAAACAGCAGGAGCGCCGCAGTGAGGACTGCGGCCAGGATTGCTGTCTTGCGCTGCATAGCAGTCTCCGGGTCAGGGTTTGGGGGAATTGGTGCGCATGTCCAGCAGCGGCATCAGCCCCTGGCCGTCCGGCACCTTGGCGATATACTTTCTGAGTCCGGGCAGCACCTTTTCCATGGTCTCGATATAAAGGCGCTTCTCGGTCACGGCCGGGGCTTTCTCGTACTCGGCCAGCACCTGGTTGAACCGTCCGGCCTCGCCCTCGGCTCGCAGGATACGCTCGCGGCTGTAGCTTTCGGCCTGGCGCAGAATCTCGGTGGCGTGGCCGCGGGTGCGCGGAATGATGTCGTTCTGGTAGCCCTGGGCCTGGTTGATGAACTTGTTCTTGTCCTCCAGCGCACTGGCCACATCCTTGAACGCCGCGATCACCTGCTCCGGCGGGTGGACATCCTGCAACTGCACGGCCACCACCAGCACCCCGGCGTTGTAGCTGTCGAGCACCTGCTGCAGTATTTCCTGTATCTCGCTCTGGATCTGGAACTTTCCGTCCGTGAGCGCCTCGTCGATCTTGTGGTTGCCGATCACCTGGCGCAGCGAGGCCTCGGCCGCGTTCTGCACGGTGCGGCCAACATCCCGCACCTTGAACAGGTAAGCCGCCGGGTCCTTGATCTTGTACTGCACGATCAGGTCGATATCGACGATGTTCTCATCCCCGGTCAGCATCAGGCTTTCCTGGGGGATCGACTCGTACTGCGCCGGCGGGCCGGGGTCCACGGTGCGGAACCCGATCTCCACCCGTTTGACCTCGGTAACCCGCGGGGTGAACACGGTCTCGAACGGGAACGGCAGGTGGTAGTTGAGGCCCGGCTCTGTGACCGTGTGTATCCGCCCGAAACGCAGCACCACTCCCAGCTCATCCGCATCCACCTTGTACAGACCGGAAGCGATCCAGACAAGGAGCGCGATTCCGATCACGGTGAACACGGCCTTACGGCTAAACTGGGGCAGGTTGAATTGCGGGATTCGGACCTCGAAATCATCTGCTGGCATGCATTTACCTCCAGCGGCAGAATTGGACGCCCTCGGGCGCCGGAATTAAGACCTGAGTTTCAATCTATCCGGGGCGTCAAGACCAGTCAAGGAAAGAAGGAAAACAGGCGGGTGTCGAAAAGTCATTCAGGGCGCGAGACAGCGATTTCTGCGCCCACAGCCGATTCACTGCGGTGATGCATCCGGTAGCCCTGAGCTGTGAGCGAGCGTTCCAGATCGGCGGCGACCGGCCCCGGGTCGACCCGCGCCAGGAGCAGCTTTCCCGGGGCCAGACGGTCCAGGGCCAGCTTGATCCGCACGAAGTTCATCGGGCAGGCCTCGCCCCGCAGATCGATTCTCAGGTCAGGCTCCACCACGCCCCCTCGACAAATAATCACATCCCGGTTATCCCACCGCCGCAGACCGGGCAGGAGCGCACAGCCGGGGCGGAGGAGACCCGGAAATGCATGGAGAGCAGATCCAGGCTCAGAAGGCGCCCGGTGAGCGGCCGGCCGATCCCGCAGAGGACTTTTATCGCCTCGGCGGCCTGGAGCGAGCCCAGCACCCCGGCTGCGGCCCCCAGCACCCCGGAAGCGGCGCAGGTGGGGTTGTCGGCGGCGGTGGGCGGCTCGGGAAGAACACAGCGCAGACAGGCCCCGCCAGCGCCGGGGACGACTGTCAGCAACTGGCCGCGGAATCCCAGCACACCGGCGTGGCTCAGCGGACGGCGCAGGTTTACGCACAGGTCGTTCAGCAGGAATTTCGTGTCGAAATTGTCACTGCAGTCCAGGATGACATCGTAGTCCCGGAGCAGGGGCTCGGCGTTGCTCCGGTCCAGGCGCATCTGATAGCACTCGACCCGAGTGTCCGGGTTGAGCGCGGAGAGCCTGGCAGCGGCGGAGGCGGTCTTGTCCTGTCCCACTGAGCCGGTGTCGTGCAGTATCTGGCGTTGAAGGTTGGACAGGTCCACCCGGTCGCTGTCCACCAGGCCCAGACGGCCCACCCCGGCCGCGGCCAGGTAGAGCGCCGCCGGCGAGCCCAACCCGCCCGCGCCCACGATCAGTGCCGAAGAGCCAAGCAGACAGGCCTGGCCGGAGGGCCCCAGCTCGGCCAGCACGATATTGCGGCTGTAGCGAAGAAGCTGCTGTTCGTTCAATTCCATGTTGCATCCCGGACCGGCGTTGGTGTTTCGCCCAAGTAAGCCCGCTTTTCTTTTCAATATAGTATAAAGCGAATGTAGGGGCGGGTTAAAAACCCGCCCCTACCCCTGTTTCCATCCGAATCCAAGCGCTCAGACCTCGGCGTACAACGGGTGAGACAGGTACCGCTCGCCGGTGCTGGGGAATATGGCCACGATCAGCTTGCCCTTGTTCTCGGGGCGACGGGCCAGTTCCATGGCGGCGTACGCCGCAGCGCCCGAGGAAACACCCACGAAAATGCCCTCCTCGCGCGCCATGCGACGGGCCGTGGCAATGGCCTGGTCCGAGCTGACCTTGATGATTTCATCCACCAGGCTCAGGTCCAGCACATCCGGCTTGAACCCGGCCCCGATCCCCTGAATTTTGTGCGGTCCGGGAGTGCCGCCCGAGAGCACCGGGCTTTCCAGCGGCTCCACGGCCACGGCCTTGAATCCAGGCTTTCTTTTCTTCAGAACCGAGGCCACACCGGTGATCGTGCCGCCGGTGCCCACACCGGAAACGAAAATGTCCACCTTGCCCTCGGTGTCGCGCCAGATTTCCTCGGCTGTGGTGCGACGGTGCACCTCGGGGTTGGCCGGGTTCTTGAACTGCTGCGGCATGAAAGAGTTGGGAGTTGTCGCCACCAGTTCATCGGCTTTCTCGATCGCGCCTTTCATGCCCGCAGAGCCGGGGGTGAGCACCAGCTCCGCGCCCAGAGCCTTGAGGATCTGACGGCGCTCCACGGTCATGGTGTCGGGCATGGTGAGGATGAGGCGATAGCCGCGCGAGGCGGCCACGAACGCCAGTGCGATCCCTGTGTTGCCGCTGGTCGGCTCGATTATCACGGTCTCCTTTTTAAGCTTGCCCTCTTTCTCGGCTGTCTCGATCATGTTCAACCCGATCCTATCCTTCACCGATCCCAGCGGGTTGAAAGCCTCGATCTTGCCCACCACCGTGGCTCCCAGGCCCTCGGTCAACCGGTTGAGTTTCACCAGCGGAGTGTTCCCGATGGTCTCAGAGATGTTTTGATAGATACCTGGCATATAAACCTCCACTCTGCTGTTTGCGGCTGCTGCGCCGCGTTCGCCCGCTCCGGGCGGTCTCGTGAGCCGCCTAAAGGGAGCCGTTGATTGAAACGCACCCCGTGTGATTAATCCAGCCCGGTGCGCTTTCAGACCTGTTTAATCATCACTTAATCGATTGACTTTATGATAATATAAACAGGCGCCTCCCTCCTGTCAAGATTTTGGGCAAAAAAGTCCCGTTCAGCACAGCTCCGGGTGTGTCTCAATCCAGGCCCGCAGTTTCCCCAGGGCCAATGCCCGGTGGCTGATCCGGTTTTTCCGCTCCGGTCCGAGTTGGGCAAAACTGAGGCCCAGCGGCGGATAGAAAAACAGCGGGTCATATCCGAACCCGCCCTCGCCTACCGGCTCGTGCAGGATCGTCCCCCACACCTCGGCCTCGAAAGTCCTGGGCGGGACCCCGGGGACAACCAGGGCCAGGCAGCAGACAAAGCGTGCCTGACGGCTGCCGTCCGGGACATCGCGCAGGGCCGCGAGCAGCTTTCCGTTGTTGCGGCGGTCATCGCTCGGCTCGCCGGCATAGCGGGCCGAGTATATTCCGGGCGCTCCCTCCAGCGCACTCACACACAGGCCGCTGTCATCCGCCAGGCAGGCCAGTCCGCTGAAAGTCGACCAGGCCGTCGCCTTGGCCAGGGTGTTCTCGCGGAAAGTCACACCTGTCTCTGGGAATTCAGGCGCCTCCTGCCCCAGCTCTCGCGCCTGGACCACGCGCACCGGCAGGCCGGTCAGGATATGCGCTATCTCCAGGATTTTGCCCCGGTTGTGCGAGGCGATCAGCAGTTCTTTATCCGGCAATCCCCAGCGCTCCGTTCTGAAAACGGTTGATCTCGCGGATTCCGACTGTGGCCAGGTCGAGCAGGCTGTCCAGTTCCGCCCGGCTGAACGGCTCGCGCTCGGCTGTGCCCTGCACTTCGATCAGGCGGCAGTCGGCGCTCAGCACCACGTTGAGGTCCACCCCGGCGCGGCTGTCCAGGCTGTAGTCCAGGTCAAGGAATTGAGCACCCTCGACAAGGCCCACGCTCACCGCGGCCACAAGCTGGCGCAGCGGGTTGACAGTCAGATAACCGGCGGCCACCAGACGGGCCAGGGCCTGGTGCAGGGCCACCGCGGCCCCGTTAATTGAGGCGCAGCGCGTGCCGCCGTCCGCCTCGATCACGTCGCAGTCCAGCATCACGGTACGCTCGCCCAGGGCCTCCAGGTCGATCACCGCGCGAAGGGCCCGTCCGATCAGACGGCTGATCTCCAGGGCGCGGCTGTTCGGTTTGCCCCGGGTGCGCTCGCGCTCCTGGCGCGTGCCGGTGCTGCGCGGCAGCATGCCGTACTCGGCGGTGATCCAGCCGCGGCCCTGGCCCGCGAGGAAATTGGGCACCCGTGTCTCCACAGTGGCCGTGCACACCACCCGCGTACGGCCCATCGTGACCAGACACGAGCCCTCGGCGTGAGGGATGAAATCCAGGTTGAACTCGACCGGCCGCAGGCCGCAGGCTAAACGTTCACTCACAGGGTCTCCTGTTTGGGCTCAGGGTAAGAATCTTTGCTTGGATAAGTTGATGTCGGCAGGACCTTAGCCGCTCCCTGGCCCGGAAACTAAAGTCCGGGCCGCAATGACCGAAATATGTCAGTAGGAACGAGTTCGCGCAAGCTGACTGCGCCTGGGGAGGATACATGTTCAAGAAATTTCTGATCGTGGGAGCGCTGGCGCTGGCCCTGGCCCTTCTTCTGAGCCTCTGGTGCGTGGATGCCGTGAGCGCCCTGTCCCGCAACGGGGATGAGGACCGGCGGTTCTT
Source organism: bacterium (assembly GCA_021372515.1). Classification (NCBI taxonomy): domain Bacteria; species bacterium. The sequence goes on along the minus strand of JAJFUG010000040.1, from coordinate 5,606 downwards.
CCGCAAGGGTCCGCGCCCGCTGGATCTGGCGTCCGAAGGCCTTGCGGCCTGAGCCTGCCGCCGCCGCCACCGGTAAATATTGACAAGCGCCCCGGACTCTGATAAGTTTGGACTGTCAGGTCGTGACAAACGATCCAGAGCGCAACGCGGGCGTAATTCAGCGGTAGAATGTCAGCTTCCCAAGCTGGACGTCGTGGGTTCGAGTCCCATCGCCCGCTCCAGAATTGACAAGGGTTTGAGAAGACGGTTGTTACACAAGGCTGAACGTCGGAAGGTCAAGTGTAACAATACGTAACAGACCCGATAGACGAAAGCCCCGGACACCCCTCCGGGGTTTTTCATTTCCTGAGCCTTTTCAAGCCTGTGAGGCATTCACCCACCGCCTTCCGGTCATAGGTCACGTACCTGTCCGTGGTCGATCTGTCCTTGTGTCCCAGGAGCACCCGAAGATCATCCAGGCTGATCCCCATGTCGCGCAGCGTGGTCGCGTAGACGTGCCGGAGATCGTGAAACCTCAGCGGGCTTCCGTCCTTCGCCTTCAGGCCGAGAATGCGGACGTGTCTGTAGAAGGCGTTTATCCCGGAGCGAGCGAACGGCTTGCCGTTCTCCGGGTTGATGAACACGTAGCCCTCTTTCCGGCCCTCGGTCACTCGCTGCACAACCTCCACTGCGGGCTGTGAAAGCGGGAAGGTTTCGAGCCTTCCCCCCTTGATCACCAGGTCTGCCTCTCCGGTCTTGGTCAGATCGTGGAAACGCACATGGTTGATTCTCAGGGTCAGGATGTTTCCAAGCCGAAACCCGGTGTAGGCCGCGAACTCGGCCATGTCCGCCAGTCTGGACGGCAGGGCGTTGATCAGACTGGAAAGCTGCTCCGGACTCAGGTACACGTCCCGCTTGCCGGCCGCCTTGAACCTCTTCATCCCCTGGAGCGGGTTGCGATCGAGCATGTCCCATTCCACGGCCCGGTTGAGCACGCTGGAAATGAAGTCAGCCTCGTGGTTCACCGTGGACGCCTTCACATGATGCTGTTCCATCCTGAGCCGCATGTACTCAAGGACCATGCTTTTCCTGAGCTCTTCGGCGGGGCAGTCGATCAACTGAGGGCACCGCTTGAGGTTGTCGATGATCGCTCGATAGTTCCTCTGCTGACCCTGGCTCTGGTACTTGCCGTATCGTTCGAGGAAGGTCGGGATCAGCTCGCCGAATGTGACTTGCTTTCGCTCGGCCACCTTCCTGGCCCGCTCGATCTCGGTTTCGGGATCCTTGCCCTCCATCAGCCAGTCGGTGAACTTCACGGCCAGACGTCGAGCCTGCTGCTCGTCCTTCCCGCCTGAAAGCTGTCTCCTGCGGCCCTCAGGGTTGAAGTAGTCCAGGGTCCACGTGCCGGAACCGGGGCGGAACCTGGTGTTGACTGTGAAACGGCTCATAGTCTCCCCCTCCCCGCGCACCCTTCCTGCGCGAGAAGTATGAATCATCGGTCGAGCAAAATCAAGGACTCGGTTTTCAGCTTCGGTCTGGCCGGAGCATGGTTTTTCTTTAGGTGTCCTTCCAGAAAAGCATCCAGATCGGCCTTGCGGATGCGCCTGCAGCGGTTCTTCTGCCCTGGCGTCGGGACTTCCTCGAACGGCAGAAGTCCGGAGTCAAGCCAGTATTCGACCACGGCCCGGCTGTAGCCGGAGTACTCGGCCGCAGCATTCAGAGAGAAGATTTTTCTGGAAAGGTCGCTCATTCTCGTTGCTCTCGATTCAGGGAAGGGGCCGGGCCAAGCATACCCGGCCCCTCTGTGCATAAACTGCGGGACGAGGCTGATCGAGAACCAACCGCGGAAGGAGTAGGCCCGCCTCCAGGCGTCACCACCTGAAAATTCTCAACCTTCTTGTGCCCCCTGCGTCCTCACGGATGGCAGGCAGTTCATGCGTCAGGCTCTTATCGGGATGGCAGGTCCCAATAAGAAGCCTTCCTCTTTCTTCATCTCTCGATCACTCCTGCGGATGAATCTCCGCGAAGCTCTCAGCATGGCGGACGCCGAAGTCCACGGCGATGATCGCCCGGATCGAAACCGAGCCTTTGGCGAAGTTCGACCCGTAGGGATCGACCGCCAGGGCCACCGCTCCCCACATCCCGATAACCAGGTCTTCCCAGTTGCCGAAAACGAGATAGCCTTCCGGGACGTTGTTCGAGGCGTACGCCGGATAACCGTTCATGACTCCCTTGCCCGGAACTCCCGGACTCGGCTGCCACACGAATTTTCCGGTGACCCCCTCGCCGTCCGCGCCGAGGTCTCTCTGCTTCATCTCTCCCGCGATACCCGGAGTGGTCAGGTAGGCCAGATTCCCCTGGTCGGCGTTCTTGCTCGCAAGGACCGTTTCCAGGTTGACGATATGGCTGAACCTCGGCTCGGAAGAAGCGGGGTTGTACGTGTTCGAGTCTATCCCCTCGGTCTTGAGGATGCCCCGCGGCGCGTTCCCGGTGCCGTCTCCGTTGATCGCTTTTGCGTCGATTTCCACGGCCAGCATCGCGGCCAGATCACGCCTGATGATGTCCTCGATGTCCGGCGTGGCTTGCTGAGTCACCCGGTAGGAAACCACCACCAGGCCCCCGCAGAACTTCGGAGAGAACGACAGCGAATCGAAAGTCGGCGTGCTTTCCGTGATGGAATCGCTGTGATCCGCCGCGAACCAGTGCGCCGCGCTCGACCCGGTCTTGCGCGGGATCGAGACATTCCCCACCAGATTGGGAAGGATTGTCGGCCTCAGGTTCATAATGACGGACCGGTTGCGCAGCACATCGATGAAACTGCCGGCCATGTGATCGGTGGCCACAAGGTCTTCGCCGGTGCCGCCGAACGTGACCGCTTTCTCGCTCAGGGCGCCGAGAGGCATCAACAGGCCGTTGTTCGGCGGCGTGATACCGAAGCGCCGCTGCAGTTCCCGGCTGATCTCCAGTTCGCGTGATACTTCGGACTTCTGAGTAGGGTCTGCCAGGAACTTGATGGCGTTCAGAATCGAGAACTCCGACCCGAGGTCGTCCCCCCTTCTGGCTCTCCCGGCACCCGGCCGGTTCATTCTGGCTTCCAGATGATCGAGCCGATCCGTGTAGTTGGTCTTGAACTGCTCGAACGACTGAGAAAGCTTTTCGATCAATCCCGTTAACTCTTCCATCTTTCTGTCTCCTCAGTTGAGAATATCAATCATGTGTTCAATTCCCTGTCTAAAGGCCGTCTCGTCAGCTTCCCGCAGAGAGAGGGCATTGTATCCGTGCGCCAAAAATGCCTTGGCCTGGGACTGAGAGAATCCTGCTTCCCGTAGAAATCTCTCCATCTCTCGAATCGTTGGCAGTTCGCCGGATTCGAGAATCGTCTTCACCGTCTGCACTCGGGCCGCATCGTTCGCCGGGAAAGTCACCAGAGACACTTCCCACAGGTCGATCTCCTTCAGGACGGTTATCCCGGTTCCCTTGTCCTGTTCCTCTTTGACCACGTTGTAGCCGATGGAGAGACCCGAGATAGCGCCCATCCGAAGAAGCTCGTAGGCTTCCGCTCCTCGAGCGGTCTTCATGGCAAGCTGACCCTGGACGAACAGACCGGTCTCGTCCTCGTGCATCTCGGCGTAGACTCCCACCGGTTCGTTGCTGTTGTGCTGCCACAGAAGGGCAGGCATGCGCTGCTTCTGCTTCATCGCCTCCAGGCTACGGGTGAAGGCTCCCTTAGCCACCACTTCGTTGTAGGAGTCCACCACATCGAACACGCTGCCGTAGCCGGAGAATACTCCGTTTTCCTTGATGCCTTTCAGTTGAAAGGGTCTCTCCAGAAACTTTCTCTGCATCGCTTCACTCTCCCGGAAGACTGTTCTGCTCTCATACTGAAACCGAAGCAAGGCCACACCAGCTTCCCGTTGGAACATGACCCTGGCCTTTCTTACCTCTCGTGAAGAAAAGCGTGGTTTCTTACACGAAAACGTCCGTTTTCAAACTCTACAACTCGTTTATTTTTAAAGTGGTTGTGTCTTTGCACTCGCTAATAAAGCTCTTTTTCCTGCCTTTTTCGCCTTAAAATGGCCCTTTTCCTTCAACATTCGACTCTTCAACCTACTGTGATTTCTCCACTTAACTTTTTTCTTACCTTCTCAAACAACACTTAACTGCTTATTTTTCAAGCCCTTTTCGATTTTGACCCCCTGTCTTCATTTTGACCGACTGTAAGCAAGCCTGGGGTAGCGGTCTGGAAGCCTTTTTCTCCGCGTGATTTGATCCCCCCTACCCCTACCGAGTGGAGGGGGACTCCCCCCCCCTCAAAACTTGCGAGTTTTCGTTCTCGACTGGTCCGTCGGTCTGGAACCATCATCCCCGGCATGATTCAATCCCCCTATCCCCTCTGTCGATTGCCGAAGCTCTTCGAGCGGCGGCCCAGGCTGCACGATCTCACCGCCGCCCTGGTCGTACCATGTCCGTGAGTGGAGATCGTCGCTCACAGGGCAGTTTTACCAGCCTTCCTTTCGCGGACCGTAGAACGAAACGATGCCGCTCTTCGAGTAGTGACTCACTCCCACGAATGCCATGCCGTCGGGCCCGCACACTTCCATCTCTCCGTTGCCGTGCTGGTCAACGTCCATCCTTGCCTTGACTCCACCGTCCGGACTGTAGACTGCCACGACTCCCCCGCTGTCGTTGTCCGCTCCAAGACCGATCTGGATGTTGCCCCCTCGGTCGTAGAGCCGGATGTTGCCCCCCTTGAGGTTGGCGGACTCGGCAAGGTGGACTCGCCTCTGTCCCGCCTGGTTCACAATCCACAGTTCCGACACCTTCAGGATGATCCCGCCGCTCTTCTCTCTCTGAAACACGAACGACTGAAGAAGCTCTTCCACGCGCTCAAGGCGCTCTCGTACCTCTGCAACCTCGTCATACATGAACCTCTTGACCCCCCGGCGGCCCGGGTGTATGATCGTGTTGTCTGCTTCGGCTGGCCACCAAGTTTAGCCGTTGCAGACGCCGGCTCGGTGGAAGCCTCGAACTTTCACCGGGCCATTGTTTTTACCGGTCGAATACCGGAACCATGCTGCTTACCTCGTCGTTGAAGGTCTTGACTCTGCCGTCGCCGGTCGAATCCACCCCGACCGCGACTTTCCTCAGTTCGTCAGGAGAGAAGAGCGAAAGCTGGCCGCCCACATCCGGGACAGCGAACAAGGACGCCTGTAAGTTGCCGCTCCGGTCCCAGAGGTAGAGAGCGCCATTACCTTTGTCCTGGTGCTTATTCACTGTCAGAGCGGCCCGCATCTGGCCGGAAGTGTTCAGGATCATAAGCCGGTTGGCTCTCAGGACGCACCACTTCTTGTCGAATGCCTCCAGGTCGACTATCGTTCCCAGGATTTCCTCGATGCGCTCGATACGGGCTTCAAGATCGAGTTCCGACTGTCTCATTTTGCCCTCGGTTTCCGGTATGGACTGTTCGGGCCGCTGATCTGATCGGCCAGGAAGTTGCCGTACTTGCTGGCGGCCTTGCGCTCAGTGAGCGTGCGAAATCGCTTTTCTCGATGCGCCTTGCCCTGCTCTCGGTTTTTCATCTGAGCGGCTCCCATGTCATGCCGCGTAGCTGGCGGCCAGTTCATCGA
>JAJFUG010000039.1 GCA_021372515.1 bacterium | reverse complement strand
GTCGAAACGATCCTGGGGCGGCGGCGCAACCTGCCCGAGATCACCAGCGTCAACCGCGTGGTGCGCGAGAACGCCGAGCGCATGGCGCTCAACACCCCGATCCAGGGCTCGGCCGCCGACCTGATCAAGGTGGCCATGCTCCAGGTGGACCGCGAGCTGGCCGCGCGTTTCCCCGAGGCGCACATGATCCTGCAGGTGCACGATGAATTGGTGTTCGACGTGCCCGAGGCGCAGGCTGAGGAAGTCGGGAAGACCGTGCGTCGCCTGATGGAAAACGCAGTCAAGCTGGATGTCCCGGTGCGGGTGGACCTGGCTGTCGGGCGCAACTGGCTCGAGGCCAAGTGAGGATGGGCGTGATGCTCAAAGTGGGGCTGACCGGCAACGCCGGGGCTGGAAAAAGCACAGTGGCCGCGATCTGGCGCGACCAGCGCGGCGCGCTGGTGCTGGATGCGGATGGCTTGGGACGGGCCGCGGTGGAGCCGGGCACACCGGCCCTGGCGGCCCTGGTGGAACGCTTCGGGCCGCGCACTCTTCAGCCGAACGGCAGCCTGGACCGCGGACGCATGGCCCGGATCGCCTTTACCGACCCGGAGGCTTTGGCCGCGCTCAACTCCATCGTGCACCCGGAAATACTGCGCCGGGTGGACCAGATTTTGGCCGAGGCCGAGGCTGCGGGCGTGGAAGTGGCCGTGGTGGATGCCGCCCTGATCTACGAGTTCGGCCTGGATAAAAAGCTGGACTGCGTGGTGCTGGTGGACTCGCCCCTGGAGACACGCCGCGCGCGGGTGCTGGCCAAGGGGAAAATGGACGAGGCCACGTTCGAGCGGGTGATTGCGGCCCAGCTCGCGCCGGGGGAGTTGCGCCGTCGGGCGGACTATGTGATCGAAAACGACTGCGACCGGAAAACCTTGCAGCGAAGGGCGCTGGAGGTGTATAAGAAATTGGTTGGGGGTGAAAAGGAATAGGGGCGCAGTGTGCCGCGTTTTTCATTCCCCTCTTGAGAGGGGTGGCGGCGCAGCCGACGGGGTGTGTAACGAAAGGGGCACGGCATGCCGTGCCCCTACATCAAAACGCCATTGTCTCATTACAACGATCAGCGGAGTAGTTTTTTCCCTGGTGGTAGATGTTTATCACCAGATATTCGAACCTTCTACAAAAGGAGGAGAGAATGAAAGCAGATAGGGAGCTTGTTTCACCTGAAGAACTCGGAGAATGGATAAACAACAGGTTGGCGGAAATATTGAAAAGAGAATTAAATGATGGAGAGAACTATCCGAAAGTAGGAATACAGAAACTCAAACTGGAGTCCGAGGGATGTAATTGGACTTTATCTGATTATATTCGAGTTGGAGATTATAATGCTTCAGATTGTATGAGTCGTTTGAAAAACATTGTGTTTGAAGCAAGGCAGAAATTCAATCTTAAATGATTCGATTGAGAATCACTCGTCGTAGGGGCACGGCATGCCGTGCCCCTACATTTTTCCGTGCAAATCCCGGTTAGATTCAACTGCCTCAGAACGTCACCCGGATATTGGCCGCGCCGATGGTCTCGCCCGCGGTGCGCTGCACCTCCAGGCCCAGGCGCAGCAGCAGGATATTCCATTCCAGGCCGCCGTAAACCACGCTCTCGGTGCTCTCCAGCTTGGTCACCGTGCCGCCCTTGCGTTCCTCGGTCACCCGGTTCGCCCCGAACCCGCCGTAGGGGGTGAAAACGAACAGGTTCTTGCTCACATCCACCCGGAACGAGTTGACTGTCAGGTCGGTGGGCATGGCGAGCGTGGAGCCGAAAATCCTTCCTGCCAGACCGATCTCTCCGGTCTCGTGGTGCGCGAAGCTGAGCGACACCGCCGGGGTGAGGATCGAGTTGCGGATGATCCCCACCCGTCCGCCCACACCCCAGAACCCGGCCCCATCGCTGCCCGCGCCGTTCACCTGAAGCTTGCCCGCGCGCACGAACACGTCCAGCGACAGCAGCCCGTGCACCGCCGGTCCCAGGCGCGAGCCTTCCAGGATCCCCAGGGCCAGCACACCCGAAACACTTCCGGTGCTGATACTGAGTGTGCCGTACGGGTCGGTGCTGACCGAGCCGCTCAGCCCGGCCGAGAAATGCCCCAGCCCGCCCAGGGTGTTGGCGCTGGAGGAGGTGAGGCTGCCGCCGGTCATCAGGCCGCCCAGCCAGGCGTTGTCGTTCGTGGCGGCCCGCAGGCCGGAGAAACAGAGTATTAAAGCCAGTGCCAGCATTCCGACAGAGAGTTTACGCATAAGCCCATCCCCAGTGAAAAATGTCCGTTTACCTCAAACGTAGCGGACCGTGCCCGAGCCGGGGCGCATCCGTCCGATCACATGGGCCTGCTCACCCAGGCCTTTCAGCACTCCGAGCGCCTCCTCCAGGCGCGCCCCGTCGACCAGCAGCACCATGCCGATCCCCATGTTGAACACCCGCAGCATCTCCTCCAGCTCCACGCGCCCGGCCTCCTGAAGATAGGTGAACAGGCGCGGCACGGACCACGAGCCGAGCTTGATCTCGGCGTCCAGGCTGTCCGGGAACACGCGGGGCAGGTTGTCGGTGAGGCCGCCGCCGGTGATATGCGCCGCGGCATCCACCAGGCCGCGCTGATAGAGCGCCTCGAGCTGCACCTTGTAGCTGCGGTGCACGGCCAGCAGCGCCTCGCCGAAATTGACTCCGCCGCCCTCGGGCAACGGGTCGTTGACCGCGTGGCCGCCAAGGTCGAAAACGATCCGGCGGGCCAGCGAGTAGCCGTTGGTGTGGAGGCCGTTGGAGCTCAGGCCCACCAGCACGTGGCCGGCCCGCACCCGCTCGCCCGTGATGAGCTTGGAACGGTCGACCACGCCCACGATGAACCCGGCCAGGTCGTAGTCCTCGGGGCCGTAGAGGTCGGGCATCTCGGCGGTCTCGCCGCCCAGAAGGGCCACGCCGTTACGCTTGCAGCCTCGGATGAACCCGTCCATCACAGAGGCGATGTGCTCCGGCCGCAGCTTGCCCACACTGATATAGTCCATGAAGAACAACGGCCGCGCGCCCTGGACCATGATATCATTGACGCAGTGGTTGACCAGGCATTCGCCCACTGTGTCGTGACGGTGGGCTTTCTGCGCCACCAGCAGCTTGGTGCCCACGCCATCGGTGCTGGAGATCAGCACCGGCTCGGCGGCCTCCACTCCGGCCAGGGAGAACATCCCGCCGAAATTACCCACCTGGCTGAGCACACCGGGGGTGAAAGTTTCGGCCACCTTGGATTTAAACGCACCCACGGCCTTCGAGGCGGCGTCGATGTCCACCCCGGCCGCGGCGTAGAGGCTCTGCTTGCGCTCCTCGCTCATAGAACAATCCTTCCCTGAGGGCTGCAAATGGAAACGGGGTCCCTCCCCGGCCCGGACCAGCGCCTCCCCCTTTGTCAAAGGGGGATAGAGGGGGATTTGTTTTTATCTTTTAACCTTAATATTCAACGTGGAACGGATGCAACACTCAGCGGCCGGTTATATCCAGCCGGCTCACTGGAACCTTACCAGCTCGCGGAACTCCTGCACCCGTGCTTCCAGTTCGTCCTGGCTCAGGCGGCCAAGACGGCGCAGCGAGAAATCCTCGCAGCAGAACGAGGCCACGGCCGAGCCGTAGACCACGGCCGCGCGCAATGTTTCGCGCGAGCGGTCGCCGCGGCGCTGGATGTAGCCCACGAACCCGCCGGCGAACGAGTCACCCGCGCCGGTGGGGTCGACCACGTTGCGCAACGGGTAGCCCGGCAGGGCGAACAGCTCGCGGCCCACGGCCAGCACGGCCCCGTGCTCGCCTTTCTTGAGCACCACCATTCTGGGACCCAGGGCCTGCACTTTCTCCAGGGCGTCGGTCAGGTTGAGGCAGCCGGTTAGCTGACGGGCCTCGTCATCGTTCAGGATCAGGCAGTCCGTGCGGCGCAGCACCTGGCCCAGACGCTCACGGTCGCCGGAGATCCAGAAATTCATCGTATCCGTGACCACGAACTCGGCACCGCTCACCTGGTCCAGCACCTTGAGCTGCGAGCCGGGGTCCACGTTGGCCAGGAATACGGTGCGCGCGCCGCGCTGGGACGCAGGCACCACCGGATTGAAAGTCTCCAGCACGCCCAGGTTGGTGAACAGGGTGTCGCGGCGGTTGACATCCGCGTGGTAGCGTCCGCCCCAACTGAACGTCCGTCCGCCCTTGACCACCGCGATGCCGTCCAGGATCAGGTTCGGGCGGCGCAAGGTGCTCCACTGGGCCTCGGTCATGTCGTCGCCGGCCACGGCCACCAGGCAGACCGGGTTGAACAGGGAGGCGGCCACCGCGAAATAGGTCCCGCTTCCGCCCAGGACTGCCTCGACCCGCTCGGTGGGGGTCTCGATAGTGTCGATGCCGATCGTGCCCACTGCGACAATCGGCTCAGGGTTGGCCTGGCTCATCTGTGCGGCTCTCCTTTCACATTTTTTCCGGTGCGGTTATTCCGAGCAGGCCCAGCCCGGCAGACATGACCGTGCGCACGCAGTCGGCGAGGTAGAGGCGGTCGCGCGAGAGGGCCTTGTCCTCGCTCACGATACGGTGTCGCTGGTACCAGCCGTGGAACTTGCGCGCCAGTTCCTCGAGGAAGAACGGGATATGGTGCGGCTCCAGGGCCAGGGCAGCCATGGCCGCCAGGCGCGGGAAATCGAGCAGGTGCACGATCAGCTCCAGCTCCTCTGGCTCGACCAGGCGCTCGGGACGGTAATCCTTCCACAGCCCGCGGTCGCCGTCCCACACCCCGGCCTCGGCCGCGGTGGGAGCCAGCGAGCAGATACGGGCGTGCACGTACTGGCAGTAGTAGACCGGGTTCTCGTTGCTCTGCTTGCGCGCCAGGTCGAGGTCGAACACCAGGTGGCTGTCGGCCTTGCGCATGACGAAGAAGTAGCGGGCCACATCCACGCCCACCTCGCGGCACAGGTCGCTCAGGGTGACAAAGCGTCCGGCGCGGGTGGACATCTTCACCACCTCGTCGCCCTCCTTGAAACTGACCATCTGGTGGATCACGTAGCGCAGCCAGCCCTCGGGGTAGCCCAGGGCGCGCATCCCGGCCAGCATGCGCGGGGCGTAGCCGTGGTGGTCGGCGCCGTGGATGTTGATCGCCTCGTCGAACCCGCGCTGGTGCTTGTCCATGTGGTAGGCCAGGTCGGGCAGATAGTAGGTCGGCTCGCCGGTGCTCTTGACAATCACCCGGTCCTCGCTGTCGCCGAAACGGCTGGCGGCCAGCCAGACTGCGCCCTCCTTGTCGTAGCTCAGGCCTTTTTCACGCAGCAGGGCCAGCAGACCGTCGATCTTGCCCTCGGTGTACAGACGGCTCTCCAGGGACCAGACATCGAACGCCACCCGGAACTGGCGCAGGTCGACATCGATGATCCGGCGGATGTGCTCGGCGGCGAACTCGCGGAACACCTTGAGCGTGCCCGGGTCGGGGTCGGAGATGTCACCGGCGGGGGGAAGGTGACTGTCGCCGTGCTGGCTTGCGAACGCCTCGGCGATCTCCAGCATGTAGTCGCCGCGGTAGCCGTTCTCCGGGAACGGGAACTCCGGGCGGAAACGCTGCACGTAGCGGGCGCGCAAGCTGCGGCCCAGGATGTTCATCTGGTTGCCGGCGTCGTTGTAGTAGTACTCGCGGCAGACCTGGGCGCCCTGGGCGGCCAGCAGCGAGCAGATACAGTCGCCCAGGATCGCCTGGCGGCCGTGGCCGATGGTCAGCGGCCCGGTGGGGTTGGAGCTGACGAACTCCACCACGATCCTGCGCCCGGCGAGATTGTCACCGTGTCCCCAGGCCTCGCCCACGGCCTGGATGCGGGCCAGTTGATCGGTCCACCAGCCCGGGCTGATCCTGAAATTGATGAACCCGTTGGGGGCCACCTCGACCGAGGTGACATAGGGGCCGAGCTGGCCCATGGCCTCCACCAGCTCGCGGCCGATCTGGGCCGGGGCTTTCTTGAGGCTGCGGGCCAGGAGGAAGGCCACGTTGGCGGCCAGGTCGCCGTGACGGGGGTCCTTGGGTTTTTCGATCACGAACTCGGGGATATCCTGGACCTGCATGGCGGCCAGGCCTCGCAGAAGCGCATCTCGCAGCAGTTGTTCCATGAGTTTGTTTTCCCTGTCCCTGTTTGCCGAATGTCCCTTACTCCGGACGCCGCGTCGGAGCTTACGGCTAAAGGCGCTTAGAATAACGGTTTCACCCCGCGGCTGTCAACCTTTGCCGCGTATCTTCCGGGCGCGGCGCGCGAAAGCTGTATAAATTTAATTGGAAAAAGCGTGGCAGGGAACTAAATTAACCGCTTGTAGACTATCCGGGCCCGGAGGGCGCAGGCAAAACCACGGGAGTGCGTGATGCTGGCGCGTAAAGTCTTGACAGTCCGCCCGGACCGCTTTATTTTTAAAGCCTTTGATAATTACCGCAGCCAGAGCGAACGGAGACTTAGAAGATGAAAAGAACTTTCCAGCCCAGCAACCGGAAGAAGCACAACAAGCACGGGTTCCGCGCCCGCATGGCCACCCACGGCGGCCGTCTGGTGCTCAACCGCCGCCGCACGCGCGGCCGCAAGCGTGTCGCTCTCTGATACCGGTTCTGTAAATCCGCTGCGGTCTCCATGAACGTTGTTCCGCCCCTCCGGGCCGGACTATGTTCGTAGGGACCGCAGATTTTTATCCACCGGCGGCCTCACTCTCCGGTCTGCCACGCACGCAGTTCACCGGAAAGGAATCCAGGTGGGTCTGGCCCGCAGGATCGCCCTGAGCCGTTCGCGCGATATCCGTCACGTGCTGGACAACGGGCGGCGGGTCGGGGATGGACTGCTCAAGCTGAATGTCCTGCCCTGCGCCGCCGAATGCCACAGCCGTTTCGCCCTGGTGGTGCCGAAATTCAAGCGCAGCGTGGTTGATCGCAACCGTCTGCGCCGCCGCCTTCAGGAAATAGTGCGCCGCGCCGGAGTGCTGGAGAGCGGGCGGCTGGTGGTGCTGCGGATCACTCCGGACTGCTACGGCTTGAAATACAGCGAGTTGAACGAGCGTTACCTGCGCCTGGCCCGGAAAGTGGAGTCCTGCGCCGCAGCCAGGAGCGAGCCGGTGGACGGGGGCAACGTCCCCTGATGGACAGATTATGCTGAAATGGATCGAAAAGGCTTTGCAGGCGGTCCTGCTGGCACTGGTATTCCTTTACCAGCGCCTTGTCAGTCCGTTCCTGCCGCCTTCCTGCCGTTTTTACCCGAGCTGTTCCGAGTACGCGCGGCAAAGCGTGAGCAAGTACGGACCGTTCAAGGGTGCGTGGCGCGCCCTGCGCCGTCTTTCCCGCTGCCACCCCTTCCATCCCGGCGGAGTGGACCTGCCCTGAGCGGGGCTGCCCCGGAGCGACTGAAAACGTCAATCAGAGCATGAGGTATTGATGGATAAGAGAACGGCACTGGCGACGGCCCTGATCTTCGTGGTCTGGATCGTCTACATGCTGTGGTTCGCCCCCAAGCCGCAGCCACGCCCGGCGACGGTCAACGCACCGGCCGACACGACCCAGGTCATAAAGTCCGACACCGCCGCCCGTGTCGCTACCGAACCGGGTGCTTTAAGCGATTTGTCCGCACCCGATGTCGAGCCGGTGGATGAGACCCCGGTGGACACGGTGGTGGTGAGCGGCGAGCTGTACGAGTACCGTTTCATCACCCGCGGGGCCGTGCTGGTCAAGGCCGGGCTCAAGCACTATCCCTCTTTCAACGGGGCAGCGAAAAACGCCGACTCCGACAAGCTCCCCCCGGTGCAGCTCATCCCGGATGAGAGCCGTTTCCTGTCCTCCCGCCTGATTTTCGGCGGCAGCGGCAAGGATGTCGACCTGGGCGCGCGCCGTTTCTGCGCCGACAAGCTCAGCCTGCGCCTGGACAAGTCGAACCCGCAGGGGACGATCACTTTTCTCGACACCCTGAACGGCGGGGCTACGATCCGCATTGTCTACACTTTCCACAACGACAGCTACCTGATCGAAAGCGCCATGTACCTGCCGCCGCAGCTAAGCGGCGCCAGCGGCAACGCGCTGGAGGTCACCCTGGGCCCGACCCTGCTGTCGAACGAGAAAAAGCCGGACGCCGACTACGCCAGCTACAAGGCGATCTACTACGACAACGGCTCGGTGGTCGAAAAATCGATCAAGGACCTCTCCAAGAGCGACTGGCAGCCCAGCGGCGAGCACAGGATCCTCTGGGGCGGGCTTAAAAGCCAGTACTTTATCACTACCTTCTTCGTACCGGACGCCCCGATGGACGGGATGAGCGCCTCGGGCAACCTGGAGGCCAAGCGCATCTATTTCCGCGGGCGTTTCCCAATCCCGGCCCAGGCCGGAACGCCGGTGGTCTATTCGATCTACGCCGGACCCCAGGCCTACGACCAGATCACCCGGCTCAACTACGGCCTGCCCAAGATTTTCGAGTACGGCTGGGTCATCATCCAGCCTTTCACCAAGATGATCCTGCGGATCATGCTCTGGATGCACACCTATGTGTCAAACTACGCGCTGATCCTGGTGCTGTTCGCCCTGCTGGTAAAGGTGGTGTTCTACCCGCTGACTATCAAGAGCACCAAGAGCCAGATCGAGATGCAGAAAATCCAGCCGTTGATGACCGAGATGCGCGAGCGTTTCAAGGATGACCCGCGCAAGCAGCAGGAGGAGATGCTCAAGCTCTACCGCGAGCACAAGGTCAACCCGTTGGGCGGCTGCCTGCCGATGGTGATCCAGATGCCGGTGCTGTTCGCCCTGTTCTACGTGTTCCAGCGCACCATCGAGCTGCGCGGGGCCGATGCGTTCCTCTGGATCCACGACCTGAGCCAGCCCGACCCGTACTATGTCATGCCGGTGCTGATGGCGGTGTCGATGTTCGTGCAGCAGAAACTCACCCCCACGCAGACCGATCCCAAGATGAAGCCGATGATGTACATGATGCCGATCATGATGCTCATCTTCTTCATCAATTTCTCCTCCGGGCTGGTGTTGTACTACACGATTTTCAACGTGATCCAGATGTTCCAGCAGATGTACATCCAGAAACGCTACCACGCGCCGCTGCAGGCGGCGGCCGCGGCGGCGGGACCGGTCAAGGCGGTGGCTGCGCCGAAACAGTCCGGCGGGCGGAAGAAAAAATCCTGATTCGCGACCGCCTCGATAGAATGCAGATTCTGACCTGAGTGTCTTTGCAGGGGCGGGTTTCAAACCCGCCCCTTGTTTTTTATGGTGTTCCCCGGGTGTGGGAGGACGGTGCGATATGCAAATCCGGACCGAGCGTCTGCGTCTGGTCCCCTCCACTGTGGAGAGCGTGCGGGCCGAGATGGCCGACCGCGCGCGCCTGGCTGTGATTCTGGATGCAGTGGTGCCGCCCGGCTGGCCGCTCGACTCCCTGGCCGAGGCCCTGCCCTGGTTCGAAGAGCAGCTCGCCGCTCACCCGGAGGCTGTGGGCTGGTACGGCTGGTACGCTCTGCTGGAAGAGGGCCGGGGGGTGGATTCACCGCCGGTGCTGGTAGGCAGCGCCGGGTTCCTGGGTGCTCCGGGCGGGAAGGGGCAAGTGGAAATCGGCTACTCCGTGCAGCCGGACTGGCGCTGCCGCGGCCTGGCGGGCGAGATGGTGCGGGCGCTGGCGGCCTGGGCTTTCAGTCAGTCGGGGGTGGCGAGGATTATCGCCCGGACCGCGCCGGACAACCCGGCCTCGGTCAAGGTGCTGTTGCGCTCCGGGTTCGCGCCTGACGGGATGGATGAGCCGCCGGCAAGCGGGCTGCTGTTCCGGCTGGAGCGTCCCGATAGGAGGTAAAAAAAGTACGCCGGAAATACCCCTGTTGGCTGTCAGGCCACCGCAACCTCATACGTGAATCACACCGGGAAAACATGTAGGGGCAATTCATGAATGCCCCAGTGCAATACCTACGACCGTTCGCCAGGTATTGATTTTCGGTGGGCCACAGTAATGTCCGGTTAGGTTTTTGCTCTAGAATGTTATGGGCGAACACAGCGTTCGTATCGGAATAACTCGATCCTGGGTCAAAGCCAAACCCCGTGCGGCTGACAGGCCGCCGCTGCTGCCCTTGGGGGCCGCACCTGTCTGAGCCTCCCGCCAGGGTAGCGTTTAATTGAGCGAGAAACGGCCGGGGCTGTAATTGCCGCACGGTTCGGCGGCGATTCGCGGCAGCGCCGCCGCTGCAACGAGGGAGCGGAATTAAGACTCCGTAAACGCTTAAGATTGACGCAGAGTCCCGGTTGGGACGAGTTTGCGGCCCCCGCTGGCTTTGCTGCTTTGGCCGAAACCAAAGCAGAACAGAGTCTTTCGGCTTCTCACTGCAAGTTCCTAACCGGACATTGCTGTTCCCTGCCGAAAGACTATCATCCGAGTCGGACGGGAAACAAAAAGGTTGCAGGGCCGGTTCGGCGGATGAAAATTGTAGCCGGAGCAGTCAACGGATCTTTTTCCGGTGCAGGCCCGTCCGGCGGGTATCCCGCTCCGGCATGCGGACAGATGAGCCTGAACAGATTCGATTCCACTATCAAACACAGGGTGACAGGAGGAGCAATGCGTACGGAGGCCTTTTCCGTTCCGGTCCGCCGGTTGGCGCTGGCGGTGCTCGCTCTGGCGCTGGCCGTGGGTACGGCGCGCGCCGGAGAGTCGAAGGTGCTGGGGTATTATCCCGCTGGGATGAAAGACAAGCTGCCTGCCGAGAAGCTCGATTTCAAAGTGCTCACCCATATCTGCCACGCTTTTATCACCCCGAACAAGGACGGCAGCCTGAACGTGCGGCCCGATTTACTGTACCCGGAGCTGATCCAGGCCGCGCACGCCGCCGGGCGGAAAGTGCTGGTCTCGCTGGGCGGCGGCGGCGGCGGCAGGGCGGTGGAGGGATTCCCTCCGGTGGCGGCGAGCCCCTCGCTGCGGGCGATATTCATCAGTAATTTGCTCGATTTCTGCGAGAAGAACGGCTACGACGGGGTGGATTTCGACTGGGAGCTGCCGGCCAACGCCAAGGAGCGCGCCGACCACGCCACCCTGGTCGAGGAACTGCGCGCCGCAGCCACCAAGCGCGGTAAGCCGTTTCTGATCACCATGGCCAACACCGGGCGGTTGGACAGTGAGAGCGTGTTCGACCAGCGCCGCCTGAACAAGGTCCTCGACTGGTTCAATGTGATGACCTACGATTTTCACGGCCTCTGGAGCCGCGAGGCCGGGCACAACTCGCCGCTCTACTCGGTCATCCCGGGCTACAACGGCGTGCCGGAGTCGTGCTTCTCCGAAATTTATTACCTGGAGAAAGAGCTGGGCATTCCGCCCGAGAAGCTGTTGCTCGGTCTGCCGTTCTACGGTTTCAAGCTGGACGCCTCGTACCTGGGCGGGCCCAACCACGGCGGCCGCTACATCGACTACAGCGAGGCGGTGCAGTTCTGGGCCGAGGGCGGCTGGGACTACTACTGGGACAGCGTCTCGCTGGTCCCCTACATGCTGGAGCGCTCGCGCGAGCACGTGGTCACTTTCGACAACCCGGAGTCGATCGCCCTCAAATGCGATTTCGCCAAGGTGCAGGGTCTGGGCGGAGTGATGATCTGGGCCTTGGGCTGCGACATCCTGGAGGGCCGTCAGCTGCTGCTCGAAACCGTGGGCAAGCACCGCTGGGACACGGACAGGAAATAGATACGCGCGGGCAATAAAAAAGCCGGACCCTTGAGAGCAAGGATCCGGCTTTTTGTTTCCGCAGACTATTTAAGAAGGGCGTTAAGCTCGCGGCTGACCTTGAAGAATGCTTTCTTGCGGGAGGGGACCAGCACTTCCTCGTTGGTCTTCGGGTTGCGGGCCTTTCTGGCCTTGTGGGCCTTGACCTTGAAAGTGCCAAACCCGCGGATTTCGAGGTGCTGGTCGTTGACCAGACAGCTCTTCACCTGATCGATGAACTCTTCCACCACTATTTTCACATCTTTGGCGGTGAAACCGTTCTTGTCCGCGATGTTCTGAATTATATCAGCCTTGGTCATTGGACGTGGCTCCTTGCCTGTTGATGGTACCCGGTGCAAAAGGCCGCCGGAAGCGCTTTATGTTGGATTACGGTTTGTTTTGCTGGGCGGCAAATAACCATGAGTATAAGAGTCGAGTTTCAGCCCCGATTTGTCAAGAAAAAAATAAACCGATACTCTTGCCGCGCAAAACATTAAGACGCCCGGCAGGAAATAGCGTGACGGACGCTGCGAGCCTTGAGCCGCAAGGCTCAGGCCATGTAGCGGAACCGCTTGCGGTCTATGATGTTCCAGACCGGCTGGTTACGGAAATAGGCCCGGATTATGTCCGCCGCCTCCTTGACCATCCAGGGCCACTGGTCCGGCGTGGGGCCGGCCGAGTGCGGGGTGAGGAAGACGTTGGGCAGGCTGCGCAGGCGGCTGTCCATGGCCGGAGGCTCCGGTTCGGTCACATCGATCGCCGCGCTGAAACGTCCGCTCTCCAGCTCATCGCACAGCGCCTGCTCGTCGATCAGCGCGCCGCGGGCGTTGTTGACCAGCACCGCTCCGGGCTTGATCAGTCGCAGGAGGTCGCGGTTGACCATGTGACGGTTCTCCGGGGTGTTGGCCGAGCAGATCGTGATCACGTCGCAGGTGGAGAATATCTTTTCGAGCGAGCTTTTCTTGAGCCCCCGCGCCTCGGCGTCGAAATCGCCCAGGTGACGGCTGAAGACATGGAATTCCGCCTTGAACGGCCGGGCCAGCTCGATGAATTCGTTGGCGATCTGACCCAGGCCCACCAGGCCCACTTTTTTGTTCAGCAGGCTGACGTTTTTCTCGCGCGGATAATTCTCCCAGTCGGCGTTCTCGGCGGCCCAGCGGGATATGAAAAACAGGTTGCGCAGCAGGGCGATCGACATCATCAGGGTGTGCTCGGCCACCGGACGGGCCATCACGTTCGAGGCGTTGCAGATCAGCAGGTCGGGCCGCAGGTCGAACAGGTCCTCCGGGATGAAAAAGCGCACCTGCCCGCCGGCGTGGGAGATTATCTTGAGGTTCGGGCACTTGGAGATGACCCGCGGGTTCAGCACGGGTATCTCCCAGGTGCTGATCATCGCGTCGATATCCCGGAACAGGTTGTCGTACTCCTCGCTGGAGAGGCTGTCCGGATCGTACACGACTTTCAGCTCCATGTGCGCGGAAATTTCCTCGATAATCCAGTCCGGAAGAAGGTGCTCTTTGAATTTCCTGAAAATGGGGAGCAGTACTTTCGGCTTCATCATTTCATCCCTCTCGCAGTGGCCGCGTGAATGTTGTGTGCATATCTCGTTTAAGCGCAGTATTTTAAACCGGCCTTTCAAAAATAATCGAAACATCTCCCGGCTGCAAAGAAATTTGTAACCCACAATGAACTTTCTTGTTACAGGGGGGGAGAGCCAGGAAAGCCCGGGCGTGACCGCTCAATCGTACAGGGAATGGATGATGAAATGAAAACGAGCCCGCTTCTTGACACAACCCTGACAAGGTGGACAGCGGCAGCATTGTCTGGCTTAGGGAGGCCGGCACAGCCGGGCGAGGCTCGAAGGGAGGCAGACTGATGGGTGAAGAGGCTTGGCCGGGGGGCGCGTGGAGATGGCTTGCGATTCATTGCGTCCGCGGGCGGCCGGACAGACCCGCCCGCGGAGGGTGACTTTCTCAGCCGGGCTGATCCGGCTCGATCAGCAGGTCCAGACGAGGGGAGCCTTTGAACACCGCCACCCGGCGGGCCGGGATGAGGATGCTTTCCTCGGTCTTGGGGTTGCGCGCGCGGCGGGACTTGCGCTCCCGGACCCGGAAAGTGCCGAACCCGCGTATCTCCAGATGTTTCCCGCTTTTCAGGCAGTCCTTGACCTCGACAATGAATTCCTCCACCACCAGCCTGACATCCCGGGCTGAAAACCCGCATTTCTCTGCCACCAGGTTGATTATCCCGGCCTTGGTCATTACTCCTCCAGGTTCAGTGGGCGATGCCGTCTGCGAGTTCAGTGCTTACTCCGTTGTCATCCGGGTTTTCCTGAATTGCTCCGACCACACAGTTGCGGCCGGAATCCTTGGCCCTGTAGAGCGCCCGGTCGGCCTCGGCGATCAGCAGGCTCGGGCCGTCTTTTACTCCGGCATCGGGAGTCAGGCAGGAGACCCCCAGGCTTACGGTTACGCATCCATATTTTGGCGAGCCGGCATGCTCAAGGCAAAGCTGTTCTATGGCAAGACGGACTTTTTCGGCCACGATCAGGGCCCCGGCCAGGCCGGTCTCGGGCAGGATAACCGCAAATTCCTCGCCCCCGTAGCGCGCCGGCAGGTCGGCCGGACGGTGGAAAATGTCGCGGAGCGCCCCGGCCACCCGGATCAGGCACTCATCACCGGCCTGGTGGCCGTAGGTGTCGTTGAAAGCCTTGAAATGGTCGATGTCGAGCAGGATCAGCGACAGCGGGGTGAAGTGCTCCAGCCCACGGTTCCATTCTGTCTGGAGTATGTCGTCGAAATGCCTCCGGTTGGCAATGCTGGTCAAGCCGTCGTGGCTCGACAGTCTCCGCAGCTCGAGCTCGTATTTTTTCCTTTCCGTGATGTCGCGCAGGATACCCACGTGCACGTTGCGGCTGCCCAGGCACATCTCGTTGATCTCGAACTCCACCGGGAAATGCGAGCCGTCCTTGCGCCGTCCCAGCATCTCGGGGCATTCCCCGTTCCGTCCCGGGCGGTGGCAGTCGCGGTCCGACTCGCGCCGCATCGAGGGATCGAACAGCAGCGCCAGGTTCTGTCCCCGGACCTCGGCGGAGATGTAGCCGAATATTTTTTCGGCCGCGGGGTTGAAAGTCTCGATGAACAGGTTCTCGTCCGTGGTGATGATCCCGTCCACCACGCTGTCCACCACCGCCCGGATGTAGGCGTCGCTCTCGCGCAGCGAGTCCTCCACCTGGCGGCGCACCTCGATCTCGCGCTGGAGTTGCTTGCCGGCCAGGGTGGACTGGCGCGCCAGGCGCAGGGCCTCCTTGCGGCTGCGGTGCAGCACCAGGCTCAGGCCCAGGAACATGATCACCGTGGTGACCAGCACCGTGAGGACCGTGGTCCGGATGCGGCGGTAGGAACTGAAAGCCTCCTCGCGGGTGATTTCGAGGGCCAGGCCGCAGCCGGCGCGCTTGTCCCAGAGCCAGGCCCCCACCACCGGCACGCCGCGCAGGTCGCGGTAGCCCTCCAGGTCGATCCCGCTGCGGCCGTCCAGGGCCTGCCCGGCCATCCGGGTGAACGGCAGGCTGTCGCCGGCAGCCGCCCTGCCGGCATTGATCCGGGATGGCTTGGCTCCCGGATCGCGCAACTCCAGGCTCAGGATTCCGTTGTCCAGGCCCAGCGAGTCGCTGTGCGGCGGGGTGAAACGGCTCAGGCTGATCAGCCGCCCGCGGCCATCGAACGCAAACACCTGCCCGCTGCGCCCGAAAGCGCCGATATCCGTGATCGAGGACAGTCCGGTCTCGGGGTCGGAGTAGAGCAGCAGGGCGGCGACAACCTCATCCTGCTCGTTTTTCAGCGGCGCGGCGAAAAACATCCCCGGCCGCCCGGCCTCACCCCCGCCATTCAATGCCCGGGAGTCGATCCTGCAGCGCACCGGCAGGGTGAATGTACTCTGGCCCGCGAAGACCCGGGCCAGCAGGCTGTCGACCTCCTGGGACGGGAAATTCGCGCCCAGGAACGAATCTCCCAGTTGAGCCAGGACGCGGTGCTCCGGCGAGACAATAAAGAATTCGAGATAGCCGTGCAGGTACAGGCTGGACAGGAACAGGCGACGCGAACCGGCCAGTGCGCGGCTCGCGCGGATCATCCGGCTGTCGCCGTCCAGCGGCAGCAGCGCCTGGGCTTCGCGGCGCAGCTCCGGCGTGGCGGCCCAGATTTCCACATGCGCCATCCGCTCATCCAGCCAGTGGTCCAGGGAATGGCCGGTGCTGGCGACGACGCCGGTCATGGCGTTGCGCAGCTCGCTCTCCACCAGGCCGTGGAACTGGTGCAGCATTATCCCCGAAATTATCACCATCAGGAGGATAAACAGCACCGACAGAAAAAATCCCGCCTGTCCCACCCAGCCCCGGCCGAGGTTCTTGTCGGTCAGGGCGCCGGGCAGGCTGTCCGGTGGACTGGAGTTGTATTTGTTCTTTCTCATGGCCGGGCCTTCTGTCAGGGAAGGCTTTCTCGCTGACCGGATGAGAGGTGCAGAGAATGAGAGCCGGTTTGCCAGGGGTGTCCGCCCGTTCTCTGAGCGATCTGTTCTGCGGGCATCCAATTACACTTTATGAAATTATTCTCGATTAATTAGAGCAGTACCGCAGCTTTCATTTGAAATTCTATTGCTGGCCGGAGCGGTTCGGGTCCATCCGCAAAGGAATCAGGGATTGCCTTTCATCCTGACGGTGCTTAAATTGCCGTACAACCACTATTGTTATTAAACTATAGCCGGTTCCGGTTGACCCGATATCCCCGCGCTATTCATCCAACCCTCACCCTGAGGTGCTTTTATGCGTAAGATCAAACTGACAATTCTGTTATTGCCGCTGCTGACAGCCGCGGCCCTGCCCCAGCCAGCCGCGGCCGGCCTTCCCGCGCGCGGCAAGGCGAAAGTCGCCGTGATCCAGGTCGAGGGCGGAGCCCACGAGGACCCGTTCCTCAAGGACTTCGACATGGCCAAAGTCCGGCCCGACATCGAGGCGCACCTTCAGCGCGAGCTGGACCTGTTCGAGGAGGCCGGCCGGCAGGGCGCCGACATTGTCTGCGGCCCCGAGGACATGCAGCATATCGGACCGTACGGCCTGCACATGGAGACCCTCGATCCGGCGAGCGGCGAGAAACTGTTCACCGCCCTGGCCGAGCCGGTGCCCGGCCCCCTGACCGAGCGCATCGCCGCCATCGCGAAGAAATACAACATGTACATCCTGGCCCCGATTTACGAGAAAGCGGAGGGCAAGGTTTATAACTCCACCGTGATGTTCAACCGTCAGGGCGAAATCATCGGCACGCATCACAAGACCCACCTGCCGATCATGGAAACCTGGCAGGTCACCCCGGGCAACAGCCTCGAGACGTTCGACACCGATTTCGGGCGGGTGGCGGTGGCGACCTGCTGGGAGATAATTTTCCCCGAGATCTGCAGCGTCTACGCCCTCCAGGGTGCGGACATCGTGTTCCATCCCACCATGGGCCATGAGAACGACCCGGGGGGGAGCCTGTCCACCGCGTCACGCTATGTGACCCGCGCCAGGGACAATTTCATCTACCTGGCCCCGGTGATCACCGGCTCGGACGGCAACGGGATAATCGACTATAACGGCAAGGTGCTGGCCGAGGCCGTTGGCAAGAAAAACACGGTGATCATGACGGAGATCGATTTCTCGCGCGAGCCGCTTTCGGCCAGCAAGTGGTGGAACACGATCAACGGCACGGACAACGAGAAAGCCATGGTGTTCCTGTCTCGCAACCCAGCGCTGTTCAAGTATCTGACCGAGCAGCACCCCGAGCTGCTCGAGCGCTACAAGGACATCCGGATGACCAACGGCGTGGGCAAGACCGAGATGCAGGTCAAGGCCATGCACGAGGTGGATTACGGCAAGTGAGGTGGATCGGTTGACTGGAGCAGGCTCAATTCAACCCTGGGAGTGACAAGGATGCACACAAGGATGAGACTATCCGTCCCTGCGCTGGTCGCGGCGGCGGTGCTGCTGGGCCTGAGCGTGGCTGCGGCGCAGAGCGCCAGGCTGATCGATCCGGCGCACGCCCGCGCCGACAGCCTGGGCACGCTTTGGTATGATGGGCGCGATATCGGGGTGGAAGGCAAGGGCTGGACTGACACCGAGGGCTACTACGACCGGTTCCCGGCCCGGGCCAAGGGCGTGGTGCGCGAGCCGGTCTGGGACCTGTCGCGCGACGCCGCCGGGCTTCTGCTGCGGTTCCGCACGGATGCCGACAGTATCCTGGTAGACTGGGACGGCGGCGAGGGGATGCCGCATTTCGCGCCCACCGGGGTGAGCGGTCTGGACCTCTACGTGTGGAAAGACAGCCGCTGGGTCTACGACTGGACTGCCCGGCCCGACACCGGCCGCACGGTGCGACGGATCGGCAAGCTTAACAAGACGCACGAGATGCGCGACTGCATCATAAACCTGCCGCTCTATCACGGAGTGACCAGGCTCGCTCTGGGCCTTCCCGCCGGGGCCAGGCTCTACAGCCTTCCGCCGCCTCCGGGCAAGCCGGTGGTGATCTACGGCACCTCGATCACCCAGGGCGGCTGCGCCTCGCGCCCGGGCATGGCCCACAGCCAGATCCTGGGCCGCTGGCTGAACCGTGAGGTGATAAACCTCGGCTTTTCGGGCAACGGGATGCTGGAGCCGGAAGTGGCCACACTCCTGGCCGAGCTGGACCCGGCCGTGTACGTGATCGACTGCATCCCCAACGTGGGCAACGCTATCGGCCACCTGACCGTGCCGTTCGTCAAAACCCTGCGCGCCAAGCACCCGCTCACCCCGATCCTGCTGGTGGAGGATCCGCGCGGGAGCAACGCCCTGGCCAACGATTCGCTGGGGATGCAGTTCAAGCAGCTCACCGACAGCGGCGACCACGAGGTGTTCCTTCTGCGTGGAGAGGGCATGCTGGAGGATGACGGCGAGTCCACGGTGGATGGCGTGCACCCGACCGACCTGGGGTTCATGCGCATGGCGCGGCATTTCCGCCCGGCGATCGAGGTGCTGCTCCGTCCGGGGGAGTGAGGGAGGATAGTCCCGAGGGATATGAAAGCACTCGCAGGGGCACGGCGCACCGTGCCCCTGCTTTTTTGTGATCTCCGAATCCAGAATGGCGCGGATGCCAGCGGACTGCACGGATAACATCAGCCGGCAAAGGCGTTGGATGACCCGGTCTCTGGAAAAACAGGAGGGTTTTTTACTTGACAGTGCAAAAAAAGAGAGGTACCCTCAACACGGATAAACGTTTCAGACAGGTTCGTATCGGCTGTCTGATCTCGAAGCTTGAGATTAACACGGCAGGAAGATAACTGAAAGGTGGTGCGCGATGGGAGACAGAGGCGGCAAGAAAGATAAGGAGAAGAACCAGAAACAGACAAACAAGAAACAGGATCAGAAGCAGAAAAAGATTCAGGACCGGCAACCCAAAAGAGCCGGGTGACTGGAAGCCGGGTGCAGCGGTGTAACAATCCCGGTTCTCCCTCGGGTGTATGCAGGGCATGCGGAGCAGCATGCCCTTTTTACAATCTCATGGTGGAAAAAACCGAACAGTCCGCTTCGCGGGCGTCCCCTTTGTTAAGGGAGAATCGGTATTCTGGCTCAGCTCGACGATCTTCAATCATACCACCCCTTTTTAAGCTGCTTTTCTGCTTACACTTTACAATCCCACCCTAAAATGATGCTCAGCGCTGAAAATCGGGTGTTGCCAAGTATCCGGAAACCCCTTGAAAGGTCGACCGATACTTTCAAGGCCGACACTAACTGTTGGGCCGATCCTGTATTGACAACCTGTCGTATTCTTGTCATATAATCATTAGTGCCTACGTTTTAAGTATCTACGACAGAGGAAACGGTGGAATTGTATCCGGGACAATGGAATACATTGTCTTTCAACTTTCCGGATCGTGAGGCGGCTATATGATCAACTCCGATGAATGCTTCGAGAATGCCAGAAAAATTATGACGGATGCTTCCAGATTGCTGGATAACATTATGCACTCGATGGGCGACGGGCTAAGCATACAGGATCTGAACATGCGAATCGTCTACCAGAACCAGTTCATGATCGACAACTTCGGATCGCACATCGGGGGATATTGCTACAGCGTCTATGAAAAACGCGACATGATCTGTGCTGGTTGCCCGATAGTTGAAGCCTTTCGCACTGGTAAATTGACCAAGGCGTTACGGGTGGGGATTACCAAGGATGGAGTCTCTTTCCGTTTCGAGAACATTGCGTCGCCGCTCAGGAACGATCAGGGAGAAATAGTTGCGGGGATGGAATTGTGTCGGATTGTCGAGGAGCGGGAGAAGGCATTAGATGATCTGCGGGAAACTTTGGAACGACTGGAGGAAACCCGCAACAATCTTGTCCGCTCGGAAAAAATGGCAGGCATCGGCCAGCTTGCAGCCGGTGTGGCCCACGAGATCAACAATCCCGCCGGTTTCATTCTATGCAACCTGGGAGCCATTCGCGACAATGTCCGGGAGTTTTTCACTTATGTCGAATCGTTGGAAAAGCTTATCCATACCGACTCGCGGATAGACCCTTCACAGTTGCAAAACTTTTATGCGGGGCTAAGCCGGGTTGTCGAGGATGAAAACTATATTTACCTGAAGAATGATTTGCCGGAAATCATTGAGGAATCTTTGCAGGGTATGAAGCGTATCAAGGATATTGTCACCGGTCTTTTAATCTTCGCCCATTCCGCCGGCGAAAGAACGTCTCCGGTCAATATTAATGTGTTGCTCGAATCCACCCTGGCGCTGTTGAAGGACCGAGTAGACGATAAGAAAGGCCGGTTCGTTAAATCCCTTGGCAGAGTACCCGCAGTGCCGGCCAATCCCCAGCAGTTGAGCCAGGTGTTCCTGAACATACTCCTGAACGCGACCCAGGCAATCGAAGAGGGCGGCGCCATCACCGTGAAAACCTGCCTGAGGGATAATCGTATCCATATTGACATTGCCGACGATGGCGTGGGCATTCCGGAAGACATGATTCAGAATATTTTCAATCCGTTTTTTTCCACCCGGGATGTGGGCCAGGGGGTCGGGTTGGGGTTGTCCATCGCGTACCGAATTATCGAAAATCACAATGGCAGTATCAATGTGCAGAGTAAACCTGGACATGGATCCACATTCACAATTGAGCTGCCGCTTCTATCTTCGGATGACGGGGCCTGAAGCTGTATGAGGCAACGGCGCTGGCGCTGGAATAAGTCGGCAGGCCGGGGACGGGTTCGAGGAACTTTGGCATCCCGCTTTAAGGGTTATGCAAAGGCCTTGGCCAAGGGGCTTTTGATCTCCCTATTATAGGTGAAACAGTGGGTTGTAGCTTTCGGGCACAGTGTATCGTGCCCCGTTTTATCCCCCCACCAGCGCGGCCATGCGCCCGTTCTTGCGCAGCACCTCCACCCTACAGTCCATGGCCCGGCTCAGGTTCTCCGAGGTGAGCACAGCCTCACGCGGTCCGGCGGCCAGAATGCTCCCGGCCTTGAGCAGGGCCGCGTGGGTGATCGCGGAGGGTATCTCCTCGATGCGGTGGGTCACCAGCAGCACTGTGGGGCTGTCGGGACGGGAGAGCAGGCTGTCCAGGAAGCTCATGATCCGCTCCCGCGCGCCCAGGTCGAGGCCCTCGAACGGCTCGTCCAGGATCAGCAGGCGCGGCCCTGCGGCCAGGGCGCGGGCCAGCAGGGTGCGCTGGCGCTCGCCGAAACTCAGCACGCCGTAATGGCTGCCCAGCACCCGCTCCAGGCCCATGAACCGCGCCTGCTCGGCGGCCAGGGCGCGGTCCTCGGCGGTAGGTTCATCGTAAATCCCCAGGCTGGCGAAGCGTCCCGAAACTATCACTTCCAGGCAGGTCTCGCGCGCGGGGACCCGCTCGTAGAGGGCCGAGGTGACAAACCCGATCCTGCGGCGCATGTCGCGCACGTCCACCTCGCCGTAACGCTCGCCCAGCACGCTCACCCGTCCCCGCGTGGGCCAGAGGTAGGCGTTTATCACGTTGAGCAGCGTGGTCTTGCCGCTGCCGTTGGGCCCGGCGATCACCCAGTGCTGTCCAGGCTCCACGCTCAGGCTGACACTGCGCAGGATGGAGCGGCCCTCGCGTTCCACGCTCACCCGGTCCAGGCGCACGACTTCGCTCTTGTTCCCCTTGATCCGTGCCATTTCCCCTTGTCCCTCAATTCAAAAGCCCCGGCGGCGGTCCTGCCAACCGTCGGGGCTGTGTTCGCAATTCAACTCCCGGATAATGACTCAGGCCTGTCCCTCGCCCTGGGTTTTCTGTATCTTGGCCCAGGTGTCGCGCAGCGTGACCGTGCGGTTGAACACCGGCGCGCCGGGCCTGGAGTCGGGGTCCGCGCAGAAATAGCCCTTGCGCTCGAACTGGAAACGCGCTCCCGCGGCGGCGTCCTTGAGGCAGGGCTCCAGACGGCAGTCCTTGAGCACGGTCAGGGAGTTCGGGTTGAGGTTGGCCCGCCAGTCGGTCACCCCCGGCTCCAGTTCGCCCGGGTCCTCTTTACCGAACAGGTGATCGAACAGGCGCACCTCGGCGCTCACCGCATGGGCCGCCGAGACCCAGTGCAGGGTGGCTTTCACCTTGCGTCCGTCCGGCGAGTCCCCGCCGCGGGTCTCCGGGTCGTAGGTGCAATGGATCTCGGTCACCTCGCCCGTGGACGGGTCCTTGACCAGGCTTTCGCACTTGACGAAATAAGCCCCGCGCAGCCTCGCCTCGCGCCCGGGCGCCAGGCGGAAATACTTGGGCGGCGGGTTCTCCATGAAATCCTCGCGTTCGATGTACAGCACCTTCGAGAACGGCGCCCGGCGGCTGCCCGCGCCCAGGTCCTCCGGGTTGTTGATCAGCTCGAACTCCTCACTCTTGTCCTCGGGGTAGTTGTCGATCACCAGGCGCAGCGGCTCCAGCACTGCCATGCGCCGCGGGGCGACCAGGTTCAGGTCCTCGCGGACGAAATATTCCAGGAGTTGGATGTCCACCGTGCTGTCGGTCTTGGCCACGCCGATGCGGTCGGCGAAGTCGCGGATCGATTTGGGTGTGTAGCCGCGGCGGCGCAGGCCCGAGATGGTGGGCATGCGCGGGTCGTCCCAGCCGCTCACCAGGTTGTCCTGCACCAGCTCGAGCAGCTTGCGCTTGCTCAGCACGGTGTAGGTCAGGTTGAGACGGGCGAACTCGATCTGCTGCGGGGCGTAAATGCCGATCGCCTGGATGAACCAGTCGTAAAGGGGACGGTGGTCCTCGAATTCGAGAGTGCAAATCGAGTGGGTGATACGCTCAATGGAGTCGCTCTGGCCGTGGGCGTAGTCGTACATCGGGTAGATGCACCACTTGTCGCCGGTGCGGTGGTGACGGGCCTTGAGGATACGGTACATCACCGGGTCGCGCAGGTTGACATTGGGCGAGGCCATGTCGATCCTGGCCCGCAGGGTGTGGCTGCCCTCCTCGAATTCGCCCGCGCGCATGCGCTCGAACAGGTCGAGGTTTTCCTCGACCGACCGGTCACGCCAGGGGCTGGGCCGTCCCGGCTCGGTCAGGGTGCCGCGATATTGGCGCACCTGTTCGGCGCTCAGCTCGCAGACATAGGCCAGGCCTTTGTTTATCAGCACTACCGCCCACTGGTAGAGCTGCTCGAAATAGTCCGAGGCGTAGTAGAGGTGGCTGCCCCAGTCGAACCCCAGCCAGCGCACATCCTCCTGGATGGACTCGACATAGCGGTCCTCCTCCTTGCAGGGGTTGGTGTCGTCGAAGCGCAGGTGAGTGACCCCGCCGTTCTGACTCGCGACCCCGAAGTTCAGGCAGATACTCTTGGCATGGCCGATATGCAGGAAACCGTTGGGTTCGGGCGGGAACCGGGTCACCACCCGTCCGCCGTACTTGCCCGTGCGATTGTCCTCATCCACGATGGCCCGGATAAAATCGGTGCCTGGAGCGGTATTCGGCCTGTCCATACCGTGAATCCTTTCTGAAATGACAGATTTGCCTGAATAGTTCTTGTCCGCGGGATGTAGCGGCCCCGGCTGATACGCAGCCACCGGTAGCGGTAGAAATTTGCCAAGTCTCGCGGTGGTTTGCAAGAAGAAAAGCCCCGGAACTGTCTGCTCCGGGGCTCTCAGCGGGCGCCGGCCTGCCGCCGACCCCTTTTTATGGTTGCCCGACCAGGACTCGAACCTGGAGACTCCTGATCCAGAGTCAGGCGTGTTGCCAATTACACCATCGGGCAATTATTTCTATTTAAAGGCACACACAATTTAAGCCAACGCTTTAAGCTTGTCAAGCCTGATTCGGAGCGCGGCCCGCCGCGGCTCAGCGTTCCTCGATATTGATGTTCAGCACCCAGCCATAGGTGCGCTTGGGGGCGTAGTAGACCCGGTTCCACATGCCGTCGCTGGAGACCAGGATCAGGCTGTCACCCTTGTTCAGGCTGGCCAGCTCCGTGCTGGAGAGCGATTTGTCGGCGTAGAGCGGTGATTTGTCCGTGGCCACGCGCAGCTCCTTGCCCTCGGGCGCCCCCAGCCCCGGTGTGTCGGGCTCCTGGGCGGCCTGGGATTTGGCATTTTTTTCAAGCGTATCCGCAGCCGAGGACTGACCGCGGTATCTCCAGGTTTCGGGACGGCTCCACATGGTGACCAGCGTCCCGCTGGAATCGGCGGCGGCCACCCGGAACACGTAGCGCCCGCGGCCCTCCAGCTCGTTGAGTTTCAGGACGGTCGAGCCGCTGGCGCCGGGGAGCTTGCGGTTCAGGACCGCCTTCTCCGAAGCGCTGCCTCCGGTGTCGCTCAGGGCCACCTCCAGTGAGATACTGCGTGCCGCTTTGACCGCACTGACATCCCAACTCACCACAAGTGCCGTATCCTGGAAAGCCACCTTGGGCGGCAGCAAGACCTCGGGCGGGTTCTCGCGGGCCACTGCCGCGACCTCGTCGGTGGTCACGATCAGGGTGTCGGGGGGGGACCACTGGCCGACGAAATCGCCGACCGGGCTGACCCCGATCACGCGGAACAGGTAGAGGCCCGGCCCCGACAGGCCGTCGATGTTGGAGCCGAAAGAGCCGCTCAACCGTCCCAGCGAGGGGTTGAAAAAGAACGTGTTCACCCGGTCGCGCTCACGCCCGCCGGGATTGGAGAACGGGGTATTGGGGTTGGATATCTCCACCGCGACGTCCTTGGCCCCCTCGATGTTGCCGATGTCCCACTTGAAAGTGTAGGTCGGGTTCCCGGGATAGATCGTGTCCGGGGAGACATTGGGCTGGTTGGCCAGGATATTGACGTTGTTGGCCACCACGATCAGCTCGGCCGCGTCGGAGAAGCGGCTGATCATCTCTCCACGGTTGTCCAGGGCCGCCACCCGGTACTGGTAGGTGCCCTCGCCCTCCAGCTCGAGCGCGCTGCCGCGGCGCTGGCCGGACACGCCGCCCATCGAGGGGTTGTAGTACAGGGTGTTGTCCTTGTCCACCTGGGCCCCGCGCGGGTTGGCGAATTTCTTGTCCACCTTGCTGATCTCCACCGCGGCATCCCTGGCCCCCAGGACGTTCGAGACATCCCAGTTCAGGTTATACAGGGGGGAGACGATGCTGATCGTATCGGGCGATATCTTGGGGCTGTTGGCCACGATCAGCTTGTCCACTCTCAGGTTGTCCGCGGCACCGTCGGTGTTCCACTTGCGGCGGTCCAGGATCTCCTGGCGGATCAGGCCCCCGCCCTGGGACTCGGGCTCGCTCTGGCTTTTTGCGGCGCTGATCCTCTGCCGCAGGTCCATCGCCGTGTCGCGCATATCGCCGGTGGACTGGTCCACGATCTTGACGATCTGGTTACGCTGGTCGACGGAAAGGCTTCCGACGATATTGTCCGGGTCTTCCAGCACCGAGCGCACATCACCGTTGAACTTGGTGATGTCGCCCGGATCCACGTCCTGATCCTTGCCGATCTTGCGCAGCATGTTGTCCATCACCGCATCCAGCTTGCCCTGGGTGCGCTTGCTGTCGTAGCTGGCGGCGAAACTCTGGTCTTTCATCAGGTCGGTGAGCTTGTTTTTCATCTCGATCACTTTCCGGCGCAGGCTTATCTTGCCGGAGGGGTCCTCGGAGGCGTCGTAGATCGCCTCTTTATCGGCGCCCTCTTCGAGCAGCCGCTTGGCCGCTTCCTTATCCTCTATGTCGTGCAGGGTGGCGTTGATCGCCTCGTAGAGCGGGTGACGGGTGTCGAGGGCCTCCATTATGCTTTCGAGCACCTGCCGCGAGCGGTCCAGACGGCCCTCCTTGGCCATGAAACGGGCCAGGTCGAGATAGGTCTGGACATTGTCCCCCTCCTTGGCCAGGTCGACCTCGATCGTGCTCTTGATCGCGTCGAACATGCTCACCCCGGTGCTCTGGGCGCGCTTGAGGGCCTGGGTCATGACCAGGAGATCAAAGCCGGTCAGCCTGCCGTTGCCGTCCACATCGCAGGTGGCAGTCTCGGCGGCAGGCAGGCTGAGCTTGAGCGTGACCGCGCGTTCGAGCTGGATCAGGTCGATCTGGTCGAACACCCCGTCGTGGTTGATGTCGCCGCTGGTGGTGTTCGCCGGGTCCACCGGGACCTGCGCCGCCAGGGGGAGCGCAAGCACGTCGAGCCCCAGGCAAAGGAGCATTCCGGCCAGGCGTAAGAGGCGGAACTTGTGAACATGCATGGACGGCATCCGGTCACAGCGGTTTGGGTGTGGATCGTTACTTCTTGATTATAAACACCTTAATCTCGCAATTCCACCTGTCGCCAGCGCGCGGCGCTCTCAGCCCAGGCGCTCCAGGGCCTGGGCGATCCTCGCCAGCGACAGCTCGCGTCCCAGCAGCTCCAGCACCTCGAAAATCCCCGGACTCACCCCGGCCCCGGTCAGGGCCAGGCGCAGCGGGTGGATCAGCTTACCGGCCGAGACCTGCAATTTCTCTGCCACGGCCCGCAGCCCGGCCTCCAGCTCGGGGGCCTGCCACTGCGGCGCCGTCGCCAGGGCCTCCCGCAGGGCTGTAAGCTGGGCGGGCGTTTCGGCGCTCCAGCGCTTTGCCACCACCTCCGGGTCGTACTCCAGGGCGACCGGGAAATAGCAGCGCGCCTGGACCGCGAAATCGCGCACGAACCGGCAACGCTCGCGCACCAGGGCCAGCACGCGCTTGAGGTAGGCGAGCGCCTTTTCATCCGGCTGGGCGGCCAGCAGCCCGGCGGCCCTGAAATCCGCCTCCACCAGCGGCAGGATCACCTCCGGGTCCAGCGCCGACAGGTACTGGCCGTTCATCCACTCCAGCTTGGCCTGGTCGAACACCGCGCTTTTCTTGCCGATCGAGCCGACCGAGAACAGCTCGACAAGCTCCTGACGGGAAAGAATTTCCCGGTCCTCCCCGGGCGACCAGCCCAGCAGGGCCAGGAAATTGAACAGCGCCGGGGCCAGGAAGCCCATGTCGCGGTACTCGGTCAGGCTGGTGGCGCCGTGGCGCTTGGAGAGGCGTTTCTTGTCCGGGCCCAGGATCAGCGGCACGTGGCCGAAAACGGGGACGGTCCTGCCCAGGGCCCGGTAGAGCAGTATCTGCTTGGGCGTGTTGGAGACATGGTCATCCCCGCGCAGGATATGGGTGATCCCCATCTCGATATCGTCCGAGACCACGGCCAGTTGGTAGGTCGGGGTGCCGTCCGAGCGCAGGATCACGAAATCCTCGATCTCCTTGTTGTCGAACCTGAGACTGCCGTGCACCATGTCCTCGAACACGGTCTCGCCCGCCGGGACCCGGAACCGCACGGCGAAAGACTCGCCCGCGGCGGCCCGCCGCGCGCTCTCGGCCGGGTCGAGGGCGGCACACTTGCGGTCGTAGATATAGAGGTTCTTCTCGGCCCGCCGGGCCTCGATCTGGTCCTGGGTGCAGAAACAGCGGTAGGCCGCGCCGCTTTCGAGAAGACGGGCGGCATCCGCGCGGTGACGGTCGAAGCCC
Source organism: bacterium (assembly GCA_021372515.1). NCBI lineage: Bacteria > bacterium. Next base: position 43,172 of record JAJFUG010000039.1, on the reverse strand, counting down.
AGCGACTGGAACACTATCTCGCCGTCATGCTCCAGGCCCAGCCAGGCCAGGCCCTCCAGGATAGCGCGCACGGCCGGCTCGGTGGAGCGCTCGCGGTCGGTGTCCTCGATGCGCAGAAGGAACCGGCCGCCGTTGTGACGGGCCAGCAGGTAGTTGAACAGCGCCGTGCGCGCCCCGCCGATATGAAGATAGCCGGTGGGGCTGGGCGCGAAACGGACTATCATTTTACTGTTCTGAGCCAACTTTTTTTTTCCTCACGTTCCATATCTCTGTGGATGTAAAAAGAGGGCCAGCCGCGGCGGCCCTCCGGTTTGTGCTTTATCGCTTCCGGTTTCAAGTCAACCCTGTTCCGCGCAATGCCTCTGTTCACCGGTGGGGCCGCCTACTTGTCGGCCAGCTTGCCGCTCAGGGCGCTGGAGGCCTTGAACACCGGGACAAAGCGCCGCGGGACCTCCACTTTCTCGCCGGTCTGCGGGTTGCGCGCGACCCGCTCGCGGCGGCTTTTCACCTTGAACGAGCCGAAACCGCGCAGTTCGATATTCTGTCCCTCGCCCAGGCTTTCGCCCACCACGTCAAGAAAAGCCTCCAACACCTCCCGGGCGGCCTGTTTGCTCTGGCCGGTGTTGTCGGCCACCCTGGCGACAAGTTCCTCTTTGTTCATCCCTTTTCTCCTTTTGTTTGACATAACTTTCAGGCGAAATGTTCGTAGCCTTTCGGCTGTATCTGTCTCAGTGCGCTGTCCTGTCCACGCAGCAGCAGGTGTTCCCGGTCGGCGGTGACCGTGCCGATACGGGTCAGCCGCAGGCCGAAGGTCTCGTTGAACTCCCGGACCGCGTGCTGGAGCGCCCCGGGCGGCGCGGTGAGGCAGAGTTCGTAGTCCTCGCCGCCATGGAACAGGTAGTGGTGATCCGGCTTGCCCAGCGCCCGGGCCAGGGCCACCGGGTATTCCCCGAGGGGAAGGGCGCTCTCCTCGATCTCGGCCCCCACGCCGGAGGCTTCCAAGATATGGCCCAGGTCCCCGGCCAGACCGTCCGAGATGTCGATCATCGCGGCAGGGGGGCCGGCCTCTTTCAGGAATAGCGCCTCCGGGATACGGGGTTGGGGGGAGAAAAACCGTTCCCGGGCCGCCTCGTCCGGTCTGGGAAGACCCTCCGCTTTTCCGGCGCGCTCCAGCTCCAGGTATTCCAGCACCGCGGCGGCCTCGCCCGGCGAACCGGTGACCCAGATGTAATTCCCAGGCTCGGCCCCGGAGCGCAGGATCGAGCCTCCGGAGGCGGCTTTGCCGGCCACGGTCAGGCTGAGCATCAGCGGCCCGGGGCTGGCGGTCAGGTCGCCGCCCAGCAGCGGACAGCCGTAGCGTCCGCACACCTCTAACAGGCCGCGGCAGATTTCGCTCACCGCGCTCTCATCGCCGCCCTGCGGCAGGGCCACTGTGGCCAGAAGCCCCAGCGGGGCCGCGGCCATGGCGGCCAGGTCGCTCAGGGCCGCGGCCGCCGCGCGCGCACCCACCTGGAAATGGCTGAAATACTCCAGCCGGAAATGCACGTCCTCCACCAGGGCATCCGTGCTCAGCACCAGCTCATCCGCGCAGAGCGGCTGCAGCACGCAGCAGTCATCGCCGATCCCCACCCGGACCGTGTCGGGCAGCGGGGCGGCCGAGGCCGCCGCGCGGATATGGCCGATCAGCTCGAATTCCCTCAACTGGCTTGCTCCATATTGCCGGGACGGTTGTTGTCGGTCAGCTCGGCGCGGCCGAAGAAATAGGCCAGCTCGCGCGCGGCCGATTGCGGCGAGTCGGAGGCGTGGATCGCGTTGAAACTCTTGCTGGCGGCGTAGAGCTTGCGCACTGTGCCCGGCTCGGCCTGGGTCGGGTCGGTGGCGCCGATCACCCGGCGCAGCTCGGCCACGGCATTCTCACGCTCCAGGGCGGCCACGAGCACCGGCCCGGAGGTCATGAACTCGACCAGCGGCTCATAGAACGGCTTGCCTTTGTGCTCGGCGTAGAACCCGCCGGCTGTGTCTGGATTCAGGCGCAGCATCCGGGCGGCGCGCAGCTCGAAACCGGCGGCCTCCAGGTGGGCGAGAATCTTACCGGCCAGGTTGCCGCGCATGGCATCCGGCTTGATGATGGTCAGGGTCAGTTCTTTCACGCTCTCTCCTTTTACGCCGCTCTGAAAACCATATGTCGAAATTATGTGCACAGTTCACGTAGGGGGACGGCGTGCCGTGCCCTATGTTACCAATGAAGAATATATTGGGGCTGAAGCCTGTGCGCCTAACCTTTCCTGAGCACCTGCTCCACTGTCCGGCCGATCTCGGCCGGGCTCTCGGCCACTGTCACCCCGGCCGCGCGCAACGCCTCAATCTTGCTCGCCGCTGTGCCGCGCCCGCCGGTGATTATCGCCCCGGCATGGCCCATGCGCCGTCCCGGCGGGGCGGTGCGCCCGGCGATAAAAGCGGCCACCGGCTTGGACATCTGCGCCTTGGCGTACAGGGCGGCCTCCTCCTCGGCCGTGCCGCCGATCTCGCCGATCAGAAGGACCGCCTCGGTGTCCGGGTCGGCGTTGAACAGCTTGAGCGCCTCCAGGTGCGTGGTGCCGATCACCGGGTCGCCGCCGATCCCCAGGCAGGTGCTCTGGCCGATTCCCAGCTCGCTGAGCTGCCAGACCGCCTCGTAGGTGAGAGTGCCGCTGCGCGAGATCACGCCCACGTGGCCCGGGCAGTGGATGAAACCGGGCATGATCCCGATCTTGCACTGGCCGGGGGTGATCACTCCCGGGCAGTTGGGGCCGATAAGGCGCGCGCCGCGCTCGATTGCGAAGCGACGCACCCGGATCATGTCCGCGGTGGGGATGCCCTCGGTGATTATCACCACCAGGGGCAGGCCGGAGTCTATGGCCTCCAGGGCGGCATCCGCGGCAAAAGCTGCCGGGACGAAAATCACCGCGGCGTTGGCCCCGGTGGCGCGCACGGCCTGGTTCACGGTGTCGAACACCGGCACCTGGCCCTCGAACCTTTCGCCACCCTTGCCGGGAGTGACCCCGGCCACTACGTTGGTTCCATACTCCAGCATCTGGCGGGTGTGGAAACTGCCCTCGCCGCCGGTGATTCCCTGGACAACCAGACGCGTATCGCGCGAGACGAGGATGCTCATCGGGCGCCCCCTTTCCCGGAGGCGGCCGCAACTGCCAGGGCCGCGGCCTCCTGCAGGGTCTCGGCCGAACGGAACCCCAGGGCGGCTTCCTCGATTATCTTGCGTCCCTCGGCGGCGTTGGTGCCCTGAAGGCGCACCACTACGGGGACTTTGACTCCACTTGCGCCGATCGCCTCGACCACCCCGCGGGCCACGCGGTCGCAGCGCACGATGCCGCCGAAGATGTTGATCAGCACGGCGCCGACATGCGGGTCGCGGCAGATGATCCGGAACCCGTTGCCGACTGTCTCAACATTGGCCCCGCCGCCTACATCCAGGAAATTGGCGGGTTCGCCGCCCGCCTGCTTGATTATGTCCATCGTGGCCATGGCCAGGCCCGCGCCGTTGACCATGCAGCCCACGTTGCCGTCCAGTTTGATGTAGTTGAGCCCGAACGCGGCGGCCTCGCGCTCCAGGGGATCCTCCTCCTCGGGGTCGCGCAACTCGGCGATGTCCTTGTGACGGAACAGGGCGTTGTCGTCGAAATTCATCTTGGCGTCCAGGGCCAGCACCTGTCCGCCGGCTGTGACCACCAGGGGGTTGATCTCGGCCAGGCTGGCCTCGGTGGCCCGGTAGGCCGCGTAGAGGTTCAGCAGCACCGGCACGGCGGCCTTGACCAGCGACGTCTCCAGGCCCAGGGCATAGGCCAGCTCGCGCGCCTGGTAGGCCGACATCCCCGTGAGCGGGTCGATCCAGACCTTGTGGATTTTTTCGGGTGTGGCGGCGGCGACCTGCTCGATCTCCATCCCGCCCTCGGTGCTGACCATGAACACATCCTGCACGCACGCGCGGTCGAGGAGGATGCCCGCGTACAGCTCACGGGCGATATCCACGCCCTGCTCGATCAACACCCGTCCCACGCGCCGCCCCGACGGTCCGGTCTGGGGTGTGACCAGAGTCGAGCCGAGCATGACCGCGGCGAGCTGCGCGGCCTCCTCGGGGCTGGAAGCCACCTTGATCCCGCCGCCTTTGCCGCGCCCGCCGGCGTGGATCTGGGCCTTGACCACCAGCTTGCCGCCGCCTGCGGCCAGGCGCTCGGCCACGGGACGCACTTCATCCGCTCCGGCGCAAACCTCACCCTCGGGCGCCGGCACTCCGAAGCGGCTAAGTATCTGTTTGGCCTGGTATTCGTGGACTTTCACCGGACCCCCTTGTCACGGGGCTGCACCCTTCGCGCCTCGCGCCGGGCCTCAGCCGGGTGGAAAATAAACTAATCGTTCACTCACGGGCCGACAAGATATAAGTATGCCAAAAAGACTTGAAAATCCAGTCCTTCAGCCACAAATTAAACTCGCCTTTCCTGAGGAATGACCAACCCTGCAGATAACAGGAGAAACAGTGAAAAATCTGGCCCTGGTAGGCTTGAACAATTCGCATCCGTTCATATTAAGCGCCCTGGTCAACGGCGGCGACCGGGAAGCGTTCGTGCGCAACTCGCCGGGCTGGACCCACGGCCTGTTCCCGGCGGGCGACTGGCCGGGCTCGGTGGGCGACAACTGGCGGTTCACCCACGCCTGGAGCCGGGACCGGGAGTTTGCGGCCAAGGTGGCCGAGGCCACCCGCGTGCCGACCGTGACCGACAGCCTCGAGGAGGCGGCCGCAGCCACGGAGGGGGCGTTTGTCTGCGACATGTGGGGCGAATACCACCGCGAGCAGGCCCTGGCGTTCCTGACCCGGGGCAAGCCCGTGTTCGTGGACAAGCCGCTGGCCGCCTCGGCCGAGGACGCGCGGGTGATGATCGACACAGCCCTGGAAAACGGCGCCGTACTGTCGCACTGCAGCAGCACGCGCTTCGACCCGGCCCTGATCGCGCTGCGCGGCCGGATGGCCGAGCGGATAGGCAAGCCGGGCATCATCACGGTCTGCGCGCCCTGCTACCAGGACCTGGCACGCTACGCCGTGCACGGGATCGAGATCATGTCGATGGTCACGGGAGGGGAGCCGGTGCTGAGTGTGCGCAACCTGGGCAGCGGCACCCGCCGCCACATCCTGGTGCTGGAGTTCGCCGACGGGGCCAGCGGGCTGATCCACGCCTGGGAGGGGCATGCCTACTCGGTCACTGTGACCGGCACGAAAGGCCAGGATGTGATCGCCATCACCTCCAACAGCTACCTGCCGATGGTCAAGGCCGTGCTACAATCGTTCGAGACCGGCGTGCCGGTCGTCCCCTACGAGGAGGCCCTGCAGGTCATCCGTGTGATCGAGGCCGGGGCGCTGAGCCAGGCGCGCGACGGTGCGCCGGTCCATCTGCTCTGAGAGCGGGAGAAAAAATGACTCGTGATGAAATGTTCTCAGGCCTTGTCTCCCTGTTGCGGCAGAACCGCTGCCGCCTGGAAACTATCGGCACAGGCACGTCGATCCAGGCGCTCGGCCTGGATTCAGTGCGCCTGACCGCTTGCCTGATGGAGTTGGAGGAGCTTTTCAAGGTCCTGGTCCCGGACCAGGAGTGGGGCAAGTGGAACACACTCGGCGATATCCTCGATTACATCGAGGAGTACCTGGCCCACAGCGTCGGGATCAACCCGATCGACATCGACCTGGTCGGACGGAGGTTGGACGAGGGGGACACGGAGAAGGATTCGCAGTGAGCTGCGGGGCGCGCCGAACGCGCCTTGCCGGCTAAAAAGCTTGACAGTGAATGAGCGTTGAGTTAGTTTAGCCCGAACGACTTACGAGCTTGAACGGAGAGGTGGCCGAGTAGGCTGAAGGCGGCACCCTGCTAAGGTGTTGTAGAGGAAACTCTACCGAGGGTTCGAATCCCTCCCTCTCCGCCAGATATGCGGATGGACCGGATGGTCCATCCGTTTTTTATTGCCATGAACCTTGCGAGTGATACCCCGAGGGTAACGCTGTTCTGTCCCTGGTAACAAAATTAAGGCGCTTTTCCGGGACAACCGTTGAGATAAATCGTCCTAAGCCTTGATTTTCAAGCCTCCAGACTGGAACAAAGAAACTGGCACACCCTTTGCTTTTCTTCCGGGCGTGCGTTCAACGAAGATGATGCCGACAGTCCGGCGAGACTGTTGTCGCACTCCGGTGGGGGGCCGGATGGATTGTCGGCTCGAGGCTCCGTTTGCTGCCAGGCGAAACGGAGCCTTTTTATTTTGTGCTCAGAACGGGAAATAGCTCTCGCCGTAAACCAGCTCTCCGCCCATATGCGCCCCGATCCCCACGCAGACCGCCGCCGCCATAACGAGTAACAGGCGCAGCACCTTCAGACCACGCCCCGCACGAGACCGCTGCAGCAGGCCGAGCACCAGGGCCGCCGTGAGGAGCCCCGCCGAGACGAACATCAGGCTGCGGTGGTCCTCGATCAGTTCCGCGGTGGCGGCATCCACCCCCACCTGCCCGGCGGCGTTGGCCAGGCCGCTGCCCAGCGCGGGCAGGAAACCGGCCAGGGTCAGGCCCAGGAGCCAGAGCGGCGCCCCCCGCGAACGTTTCCAACCCCCCAGGGCGACTGTCAGCTCGTACAGGGCGGTCAGGACCAGCCAGGCGATCGGAAAATGGATCAGGATGGGGTGGAGGTGCCCCAGGCCGCGCAGGGCTGGGCTGCCTGACTCGGCGGGGCCGCTCTGCTGTGGAATGATCTGTTCCACTGAATCGAGACTTTCGACCGCGGAGGTATCCTGCGCCGACACTTTTATGCTGTCTGGAGCTGCGCCCTGGGCCGGGAGCCTATCTGGGAACAGGAACGCGGAGACTGCCAGCAGGGCGAGAAGCACCGGCAAGCGTCCAGGCATGGCTCAATCCTCCAGGCTGATCGTTATCCGTCCATCCGCGAGCGTGGCCTCGTAGCTTGTCAGGTCCGCTTTAGACGGGCCTTTGAGCACCTTGCCGCTCAGCGCGTACTGCGAGCCGTGGCAGGGGCAGACCAGGGTCCGGCTGCCGGAGTCGTACTCCACCGTGCATTTTTTGTGTGTGCAGAGCGGGTCCAGCACCTTGACCGTCTCCTCGCTGTCCCGGATGAAAAGCAGTTCCCGTTCCTTGACCTTCAGATAGGCCGACCCGCCCACGGTTTTCAGCCGCTCCACCAGGTCCAGCGAGATCGAGATTTTCTTGGCCGCGGCCAGCGATCCGGTCAGCCCGGCCACCAGGGCCGGGACAGCCGCCAGAGCTTTGAGGCAGTCACGACGGTTGGTCATGCGAGGAGCTCTCCTTCGGTTTGGCCCGGACTCAAAGATCGAATTCCCGGATGATGGTGAAACCGATTATCGCATCCCCAAGCCGCCGGGGCGTGCCGCAGACCAGCCCATCCGCGCTGAGGTAACGGCCGTTGCCCACCAGCAGGGCGAACGTATGCCGGTTGGTGATGATTTTCACCCCGGCGTTGAACAGCGGGTTGCGGCTGCGGTAGCCGCCCAGGGGCGTAACGCTTTCCAGGTCCAGGGCAACCAAGCGATTAAGACGCAACTCCGCGCTCAACGGGGCCGCAACGGACCAGGATGTGCTCTGGTCGTTTTTCGCCTCGTTCGAGGATTCGCTGTGGTACATTATCCCAGCACCCAGGGTCAGGCGGCCCAGAAAGGTCCGGTCCGCCAGCACCTGGAAAAACCCGCCCGCGGCGTCCTCGATCCCCGGCTGGGCGAACCAGGTCAGGCCCGAGCGAAGGGCCAGGTCCAGGCCGTTTTTTCCCTGATGCAGAGGCGCGAATTTGAGATCAAATTCGTAAACATCGAAAATCTCAGAAACTCCATTTAAACGGTATAGACCGCATTCAAGGTTGTCAAGCAACCCATAGCGCAGGCCCAACCCGATCTTGAGGCCACCGGCGTCCAGACCCAGGAAATCTCGGAACGGATTATTATCCAGGCTCTGGCGTGTGCGGTGGTCGATCACCAGCAGGAGTGAGTTACGGCGCAGTGTCCGGGCGAAAGGCGCCGACAGGGCTCGCTCGACCCGGGCGTAGTTGTCGGAGAAATAATCCCGGCCCGGTTCCAGGCTGGTAACCTCGGTCGCCTCCAGGATCTCCACGCCGGTGCTGTCGGGCCGGACACTCTGTTGCGCTTTAAGGGACAGTGGGGATAGCCCGGCCGAAACCAGCGCCGCCGTCAGGACCGCCCGGCGAAGGCAGTCGGACGTTCTCATTGCGCCTCCTTTTCCGGCATTCCCTCCTCCAGCCACTGCTGGAACAGGGCGCGCTCGGTCTGTGGTATCCCGCCAGTGGGGGGCATGGTGCCGGACTGTATCCGCAGGTTGGCCGCCTGGGCCACACTGACCGCAGCGGAGTAGGAATCGAGATTGACCTGCACCGGCGCGCCGTTGCGCGCATCCCCCTGCTTGTCCACGGCGTGGCAGAGCGTGCAGTGCGCCTCGAAAACCGGCCTGATATCGGCTTCGTAGCTTACCACACCGACCGGGCCTCCTCCGCCGTTGTCCGGGGGCGGAGCGGAGAGCGGATCGACCTTATCCCCGCAGGATACGACACCGAGGACCAACAAGGGCAGGATCAGTCTGAGCCAGACACTACGCATCCGGACCACCTCCGTGCGAATTGTCGGCCGCCGCAGGTCGTTTTCGACGGCGGGATTTAGGGATTGAATATGAGAATGCACGGTATTACGCCGGGCCGGGAAACCTTGGCAATGCCGGTCGCAGTATGCATGAATTCAGGAACATCACAGATCGGAACAGAGCCTGACCCGCGTATACGGGCAGTCTGGGTCGAGTTGGAGGAAGACCGTCAAATGCCCCGGCGCCTATGCTGAACGCCGCCGTCCAGCCTCGGATCACGCGCCTGGGTAATCCATAGAGCCACGTCAACCAAAGGGGGATAAGCCATGTCCAAGGCAGAGACGAAACGGCCCTGGCCCGACATTCTCGACCGTGTGCTCGAGGTGATGCGGCACTTTTACTGCCAGAGCCCCGAGGAGCTTGAGTCCATGCTGGCGCTCGCTCCGGACAGCCTGAGCGGAGCGTTTCGCCGCCGGGAGCCATCCCTGGCGCCGGAGGTGCTGGACTCCCTGGTGCGCAGCGGCGTGCGCGCCGAGTATATCCTGCGCGGAGAAATCCCCATGCTTCAGGAGCATATCGACCGGGGCAGCCTCGACACCCTGTACCGTTTCTCCGCCCGTCTGCTTGTCCTTCTGGCCGAGTCCGAGGCGGCCCTGCACAGTTGCGCTCCGGCCCGGACCCCTACCCGCCGCACCACGGACAACCAGGGGGAGCCGGTCTCGCTGGATGAGCAACTGGCCTCGCTCCTGGCCGAGGCCCTGCGGGACCGCAAGCTGCGCGAGCGCCTGCTGGAGTTCATCCGGAAAGAGGCCTCCAACCGGCACTCCCGTCGAGGTTAGGCCGTTCAGCGGCCGCCCACGTTGCTGCGCAGCCATTCCAGGAGGCGCAGACGGCCGGTGCGCGTGTTGAGGTATTCCGGGATACGGGCCAGCAACTCGGGGTCATCCACCTCAATCTGCGTCCCTCCGACTATCAGCACGTTGTCCTGAAGCTGCAGCCGGGCCGGATCGGCTTTGCCGGCCTGACCGCCGGCCTGGTCCGCCTCGCTGATGTAGTCGCGCAGGATGTGGCCCACGTCATCCACGCGGCCGCCCTCGTAGAAACCCGACACCTCCCGGCAGAACCGTCCCGCCACCTCCGCCGGCACACTGAACGCCCCGCGGCTGCGGCTCCAACGCTCCAGGACCTCGCGGTTGCGCTCGTAGCGCAGACGGTCCAGCTCGGACAGGCTGGGCGCGGGCGGCGGGACGGCCAGGCTGATCCCGTCCGGGACAAACTCGAGGGTATGTTCTGTCCGGCCGCCGCTTCCGAGTGCGGCCTCCAGGTGCTCGTCCAGGATGCGGCTCAGCGCGCCCCGCACCGCGCTCAGGCTGTAGAGCCCTCCGGTGTCAGCGGTTTCGAGCGCCGTTTCCTCGGGCGGGTTATTCCCGGTGACCAGGAACAGATGCTCCACCGGGACGCCGAGTATTCCGGCCAGGCTTTCACGCAGGTCGGGGTCGCGCAATTGGCCGCGGGCCAGGGCCCCGGCCCGGGCCTGCGGAATGCCCAGGCGCGCGGCCAGGTCTTTCTGGCTCAGCCCCTTTTCGCGCATCAGACGGCGCACCTCGGCATCGCTCCAGCGCCCGCGGGCAACGCGGGTCTCGCGCGGTATCTGCTCCAGGCCGGAAAGGGGCCCTTGCGCAGAGGGTTCGCGGCCCCGCCCCAGCAGAAGCCAGTTCAGGTCGACATCCCAGGCCTCGGCCGCGGCCTGGGCCAGCGAGGGCGAGACACTGGAGAATTTCCCCTTGCGCAGCACACCGGGATGCACGCCCAGTATCTGGGCCAGGTGGACATCGTCCAGCTCATACCCACCGGCCAGATAGCGGTCGCGCATGCGGTCCAGGAGCCAGGCGAAACGCTGTTCGATCTCCCCTCCGCGGGAGGGGACAGGTTCTGCAAGTCTCGGGCGTGGTGTCATGGCGTATCCAGTGTGTTAAAATAATTGACAAATCGAACGCCATATTATAAGATAAAATCCAATAAGAAATTTATTAATAAATAATAAGTCTGCTGCATATTCATTACTTGCGCACGAATTGTCAGGAATGTTAAAAAATACGTTCTTGAGCAACTTTAAAGCATTGTGGCGGAAAAGTCAAGTAAACGCATTCGAAGCAGATGGTGTCTCAGAATTTCACAGGAGGAGCCATGGGGTTCGCCAGGGACAACCGGGAGTGGATAACCATCCGTGAGGCAGTGGCGCGCATGCCGGTGCCGGTTTCCAAATCCACCCTCCGCCGCTGGGTCGAGGAAGGCCGTCACGGCATCGTGGCCGGTCGGTTCGGGGCGCGGCTGGTCGTGCGCGCGGACAGCCTGCCGATGGTGGAAAAGGAGCCGGGGCTGGGGACAGAACCCCTCCGGCAGCGCGGTCCGGGAAAACCGCGAGCCGACCGGGACACAGCCGCCCGGGAGGATTGAAGGCAGCCTCAGGCGCCCGGATTCTCGAACAGGGGTGACAGGCTGGGTTGCGTTTCCGCGGGGAGTGCTCCCTCGGCTGCCAGCAGACGGCGCTTGAGCTCCAGACCGCCGCCAAACCCGGTCAGGCTGCGGTCCGCGCCGATGGCGCGGTGGCAGGGGATTACTATTATCAGTGGGTTGGCCCCGCAGGCCGCCCCGGCGGCCCGCGCCCCGCCCGGTGAGCCGGCCAGGGCGGCCAGTTCGCCGTAGCCGCGGGTCTTGCCTGCCGGTATTTCGATCAGAAGATCCCAGACCCGCCGCTGGAACGCGGTGCCGCCGGGGTCCAGCCGGCCCCCGTAGCGCCCGGCCGCGCGCGGGTCGCGGCTGAAACTCTCCAGGTAACGGGCCGCGGGGTCCAGGTCCGCCGTTTCGGGTATTATCTCGACCTCGCCGAAACGGTGCTCCAGGTCTTTGAGCACCCGCAGGCGTGTTTCTTCCTCCTCCGCTCCCTCCGCGATCCGGTGCACCCGGCACAGCCCCTGCCCGGTGGCGGCCAGGATAAAACGCCCCAGCGGATTCTCCAAGCTAAGCAGGCTCACTCTCTGCGCCATTTTCTCTCCCCGCGCATCCGGTCCCAAGAAACTTGAAAAGAAAGTCCCTTGCCCGTAGATTGGTTTTCCCTGATGAATTAATCCCTGTCCTCAGCAGTCCGGCAAACATAACAACACTGGAGATAAGGTGATACGGTCGAGGCGCGTTGTCAACATATTGATCGGGCTGACGATACTGGTGGGAGTTGGTGCGGCTGCGGCCCAGGCGCCACCCGCTGGGGCGGTCAAGGTCTACCGGGGACAGGTGGAGCTGGCGAGCTACGAGTTCTCGGGCCGCGAGCTGGAGCCGACCCTGTTTGCCAACTCCACCCTGGAGGGCGAATACCCTCTGCCGCCTTTCATGCGGCCCTACAAGAGCGAGACTCCCGCGCCGCGCAAGTACGACGCCGTTTTCCTGGAGAACGAGTACCTGCGGCTGACCGTGGTCCCGGATTTCGGCGGGCGGGTCTACTCGCTCTACGACAAGGTGCACGGCCGCGAGGTGTTCTACCGCAACGACGTGCTCAAGTTCTCGGGGGTAAATCCCAAGCATGCCTGGCCGGTGGGGGACATCGAGATCACCGGGCCGCACGACCACCACATGCTCACCGTGGACGGCGAGCCGTACTGGTTCAGCCGGGTGCGGGGCAACCCGGACGGCAGCGCGTCGCTGGTCCTCAGCTCGATGGACCCCTATTTCAGGATGAAGCTGGACTATATCCTCACCCTGAGTCCGGGCCTTGCGGCCCTGCAGCTCACCGTGGGCCTCTACAACTGCCGCGACGACCGTCAGCCCTACATGCTCTGGGTCAACGCCGGGGTGCCGGCCACGCAGAATACGCGCTTCGTCTACCCGATGGGCCGCACCATCGGCCACACCACCAGCGAGGTAGCCGACTGGCCCTACTACAACGGGGTGGACTACTCCTGGTTCAAGAACAACAAGCACATGCTGGGCGTGTTCGGCATCGACATCTACGACAATTTCCTGGGGGCTTACGACTATAACCTGGACTACGGTACGTTCCGCTATGCCGACCGCCGGATCACCCAGGGCATGAAAACCTGGACCTGGGGTAACAGCCGCCGCGCCGAGTCCATCGAGCACGGCTACACGGACAAGGCCGGCCCCTATATCGAGATACAGAGCGGGCGCAACGTATGGGACGGCCATTACGAGTGGCTGGCGCCCCACACCCACGAGGGCTGGACCGAATGCTGGTTCCCGGTGGCCGGGATCGGGGGGCTCACCACCACCACGGCCGACCTGGCGCTGAACCTGACAGTGAGCGCCGACCCGAAAGGCAGGAAATCCTCGGTGCGGCTGGGGCTGTCGCCCAACCGGGTGCTCGCGGGCGCGCGGGTCAGCCTGAGCGTGGCCGGAGCGGGCGGTGAGCGTGTCCTGTTCGAGGGCCCGGCCGACCTGGCCCCGGGTAAGCCGTTCGTCAAGGAGCTGAAAAATCTGGCCGCGGACAGCGCCGCCCTGTGCGGGATGCGCGTGCGGGTGACCGGCGGCGACGGCGCCGTGGTGCTGGACTACCGCCGCCCGGACCGTGACCCCGGCCACTGTGAGTACACGCCATTTACCAGCCAGTTGGAGAAGACACGCAAGACCCCGGATCAGATGAGCGCGGAGGAACTGGTCCTGGAGGCCGAGACCCGGATCGAGGAGATGCACGCCGAGACCGGCGCCGCGCTGTTGCGCGCGGCCCTGGAGCGCGACCCCGGCTACTCGCGGGCGCACCTGGGCCTGGGGCTCTGGCACCTGGACCAGGAGAATCTGGACAGCGCGGTGGTGCACTTGAGCGCGGTGGTGGACCGCGATCCCTACAACCAGGAGGCCTACTACTATCTGTCCCGGGCCCAGCTCGCCGCGGCCGACAGCGCCAAGGCCGAGCGCAACCTCTATTTCATCCCGCCCACGGCCGGGCTGTACGCCCAGCGCGAGTACAGCCTGGGCCAGATCGCTTTCCGCCGGGGCGGGCTGGATGAGGCACGCGCGCACCTGGAACAGGCTGTCGCCGCCAACGGCACACACCTCTACGCCCGCGACCTGCTGGCCCTGACCTGCCGTCTGAGCGGACTGAACGACCAGGCCCGGGAGCAGCTCGACGACGCACTCCGCCTCGACCCCACCGACCGCTGGGCCCTGGCCGAGCGGGCTTTCCTGGGCGGGGAGCAGGCGGACCGCGCCGCCCTGGACTCGCTGCTGGGCGGCCAGAGCCAGGAATCGCTGGAGCTGGCCTCGGTCTACCGCGACCTCTACCGCTGGAGCGAGGCCCTGGCGGTGCTGGAGATCACCGAGCGCGTCAACCACGACCCCTACGGCGCCCCGGCCATATTCTGGTACACTAAGGCCCTCTGCCTGCGCCGTCTGGGGCGGGACTCCGAGGCCGGGGACGCCTGCCGCAAGGGGAGTGAAAGCCGCGGCAATGTAGACCGATTCCCGTTCCGCCGCGAAAGCCGCGAGGCCCTGGCCGAGGCGATCGTGTACAACCCCTCGGACGTGACAGCGCGCTACCTGTTAGGCTGCCTGCAGTATTTCCTGCGCTGTCCGGATGAGGCGATAGCCCAGTGGCAGGCCGCGGTGGAACTGGCCCCGGATGATTTCAGCCTGCGGCGCAGCCTGGGCCTGGCCCTGGCCGAGCAGGGCCGCGGGATGGAGGCCGCCGCCGGGCAGCTCGAGGCCGCGATCCGCCTGAACCCCGAGCATACCCGCACCTTCGCCGACCTGAGCCTGCTCTACTCGCGCGAGGGCGCCTTCGACCGTCAGCTCGCCCTGCTCGAACGGGCGATCCAGCGCTCACCGGAGGATGATTACCTGGTGGAGGGGCTTCTCACCGCGCACCTGGTGGCCGGGCATTACTCGGTCGCCGACAGCCTGATCCAGCACCACGTGTTCGAGCAGCGCCACCGTGACTACAGCCTGCGCGACAAGTACCGTTTCCTGCGCTACGCCGTGGGCGCCCAGGCGTTCCAGCGGGGCGGCTACGCCGCCGCGAAGTCCGAGTTCGAGCGGGCGCTCTACCCGCCCAGCTCGCTGGGGGCGGATGATTTCCAGTACCAGAACGCCCCGCGGGTGCACTATTACCTTGGCCGCACCCTGGCCGCTCTGGGTCAGAGCGCCCAGGCGCAGGAAGAGTACAGGAAGGCTGTTTCCGGCTGGGAATCGCTCAAGGGCGACCGCGACAGCTACAACAGCGAGAATTTTTTCATAATCCCGGCCCTGCGCGAACTGGGGCAGAAAGATGACGCCGACCGTCTGCTCGGCTCGATGCAGACTTTCGCCGCCGGCGAGCTGGACAAGAAGAACCGCTATTTCCAGGCCGAGGCGCACTATCTGGTGGGCCTGGCCCTGAAGAGCGAGGGCCGGGCTTCCCAGGCGCATGAAATGTTCGACAAGGCCATCGCCATCGACCCGACCCTGCTCGGCCCACGCCTGGAGCTGCGCGGCGATGTGATCGACCCGCTGAAAGGCAATTGAAGCGTTCCCGGTGGAAACGGGAACCAACAGCTATGTCTCATTCATGACCGGGGGAGGTATGCAATGGACCGTGCCACATTTTTCGGCTGCTTCGGTTTTGGTGCCGCCGTGCTGCCCTCGCTGGCCCTGACAGCCGGGCAGCAAGCCTCAGGCGGCGTTTTCTCCGGCCTGGGCCAGGCCCGCACCTTTGCCGGCGACAACCTGAGCGGTGTGCGCGTGTTGGGCCAGGACAACAGTTTCACCGTGTTCAAGGCGGGACTCACGCCGGCCTACCGCGTGGCCCTGGGAGAGCTTGTGCTGATCGAGGCCAGCCACGGCATGCCGGGCCTGGTCACCCGGGAGGGGCAGTTTCTCAAGTCCCAGCCCGGGGACAAGACCAATCCGGCCACCGGGCCCGTGTTCATTGAGGGCATCGGACCGGGCGACGCGCTGGCCATGGACATCCTGGACCTCCGGGTGGGCGACTGGGGCTACAGCGGGGGCAAGGTCTACGAAATCCAGGGCGGCTACCTGGTGCTGGAGCCTGGCCTGCACCTTCCGCTCTGGCCCATGCTGGGCGTGGTGGGCGTGGCCCCGGCCGCGGGCGAAATGGACACCGCCACGCCGGGCGACTGCGGCGGCAACATGGACTGCCGTGAGGTGCGCGCCGGGAGCACCCTGGTGCTGAACGCGCAGGTTGAGGGGGCGCTGCTGGGGGTAGGGGACGGGCACGCGGCGCAGGGGGACGGCGAAATCCGCGGCCAGGGCATCGAGACCGACACCCGCACGCTCTGCCGTTTCCGCAAGCTGCCGCAACGGCTTTCCGAGCGGCCGGTGATCCTGCGCCAGGAGATGGTGGCCACCCTGGGGGCGCATGTCGACCTTAACGAGGCGGCCTGGCAGGCCACGGATGACATGGTGGCCCTGTTGCGCCAGGTCACTGGCCGGGAGGAGGAAGTGGCCCGTCAACTGGTCAACGTGCTGGGCGAGCTGAAAATAACCCAGATCGTTGACCCGGCCAAGGGCGCGCGCATGGAGCTGCCGTCCTGGGTCTTCGGGGTCTGAGCCGGAGCGGTCAGCTTTCCTTTTCCAGGGCCCGGGCGGCCAGGATAGCCGCCCCGCGCAGCACCGCGGCCTCGATGGGGGTGAGAGAAGAGCGGTTGAACGCCGCCCGCCGGTGGAACCCCAAGGAGCTGATATCGTAGCCGCCCGAGGTGACTACCCGGTACAGGGGCCGTCCCACCACAGCCGCCACCTCCTGCGAGGCGTCGTGCAGCCATTTTCTGTAAGAGGCCAACACCGCGCAGAGCATGTCCTCGCGCGTGGTGTCCGCGGTCAGGCCGGTGAACGAGGCCCGCAGCGGCGACAGATCATGCCGGGAGCCGAACAGGAACGGGGCGAACTCCACCACCTCGCCCGGCTCCTCAGCCACCATCTGGTCCTCCACCATGCGCTCCACCTCCACATCCAGCCGCAGCACCCAGTCCCAGAACCGTCCCGGCGACATGTCCCGGCAGAACCGGTCGTAGAACCAGATCAGGGTCTGCCCCCCGATAGGGCTGATCTTGGCCACGGCCCAGCGTCCCGCCGCCATGTGCGGCCGCAGCAGAAAACCGCCTCCCGGCGTGGGAAACCCCTGGCAACTGGCGGCCACGATCTCGGTGGTGCCGCTCATGTTGAGCGCCGAGTCGGGAAGCAGTTCCTCGGCCGCGGTCAGGGCCGTGGGGACATCCGCCCCGCCGGTCACGACCGGGATACCCTCGCACAGGCCGGTCACGGACGCGGCCTCGACCGTGAGCCGCCCGGCGAAAGAGTCGGAGGGACGGACCTCGGGCAACTGCTCGCGACTGATGCCGAATTGCTCCAGCCAGCTTTCATCCAGCCAGCCGCCGGCGTTCGGCACATCGTACAGGCCGGTGTAGGAGGCCTGGGTCGGGTCGGTCACCAGGTTGCCGGTCAGGCTGTAGAGGATCAGGGCGTGAAGATGCACCCAGTGGGCGGCCTCGGCCGCCACGCGGGGACGGTTGGCGGCCAGCCACTGCAGGGCGGTCAGCGAGATGCCACCCGGGGCGGGGAGGTTGCCCGCGGTGGCCAGCCAGCGCTCCCGGCCGATTTTCTCGGTCAGCTCCTTGGCCTGCACCTGGCTGCCCCGGAAAAGGTGGGTCAGGGCCGGGTACAGCGGCCGCATGTGGCTGTCCAGGGCCACCAGGGCCGGGCAGCAGGCGGTCACGCACAGGCATTCGATCCGCACGCCCTCGCCGGCAAGCTCCTCCACGATCCGCTTGATAAGATCCTGCACCCTTGACAGGTAAGAATCGACATCCAGGGTGCTGCGGTCGAAATTGGTGACAATGCCCTCCTGCTCCTCCTCCGGGGTCCGCGACTTGTCGACCCACAGGCGCAGGGGCGCCTTGATCGGCGCGGCCGCACCGGACTCGGCCAGTTGGCTTTTGTCCGGGATCTCGAAAAGACCGGCCTTTATCCGGGTGGTTCCGCAATCCAGAGTCAATATGTCCATAATCCGCTTCCGAAAAGTGTCAGGCCGGGGTTGCCGGGTCGCTGTCCGGCTGGGCCGACTCGTCCGAACGATCCATGAGTGAAGCCGGGTTACCGAAATATACTGTCCGGCCGGGAAAAGCGAAATGTAATCCCAGGGCGGACATCTGCTTCATTATACGAATTTGATCCGTTCACGCACTAAAGTTCAGCCTCAGGCAACCCTCCTTGCTACTTCTTTACCTGTTCTGCGGCGAAAAGGTGGCGGACCAGCCAGTCATGCTCGAACTGCGCGTGGCTGGAGTGCACTTCCAGGTGGTCCAGGTAGGGGTAGAGGCGGATTGTCTTGTCCTTGGAGCCCAGGCGCAGGAACATCCCGTAGATCGAGGGCGCCGGACAGGTGCGGTCGAAAAGGCCGGCCGAGACCAGCACCGGCGCGGTTATCCGCCCCGCCACGTTCAGGACGTCCACGTAGGCCAGGGTGCGCATCACCGCCTCCCTGCGCTCGGGGTGCTGACGGATGTACTCGACCACCTCGCGGTAGGGCGCACCGGTCATGCTCATGGAGAGCGGGAAATTTGTCAGGAACGGCACCCCGGCCGAGACCAGGCGCACACGGCTGTCCAGCCCGGCGGTGAGCAGCGACAGCCCGCCGCCCTGGCTGCCCCCGAACACCCCCAGGCGGCGCGGGTCCACTTCCGGGCGTGCGGCCAGTAGGTCCAGCCCGCGCAGGCAGTGGCAGATTATCTCGCGGTAGACATAGGTCTCCGGCGAGTCGATCCCAATGGTCATGTAGCGGCTGTTGTCGGGCGGGTACTCTTTCCGGTCCACCCCGTAGCCGCGCACCTGAAGCGCCAGGCTGGCCCAGCCCAGCTCGGCCAGGTCGGGCCGGGGCTGGATGCGTCCGCTGCTGTAGCCGGGCAGGACCAGAAAGGCCGGGAACGGCCCTTTCCCCTGCACGGGCAGGGTGAGCCAGCCGTGCACGGTCACCCCGTGCAGGCTGCGGTAGCTGACCCGGAAGACCTGTGCAGTGGCGGTGCAGAGCGAGTCCTCTTTCTCTACTTTCGCCTCCAGCGGAGCGGCGCGCAGGCTATCCCGGGTGGCCCGCCAGAAAGAGTCGAAATCGGCCGGAGGGTAGGGCGGCGTGTCGATGGAGTCCACATCCAGGCCGAAAGTGAACTCGGTGCCGCCCAGCTCGCGCCCGTGGTCGAAAGCCAGCACCCGCACGTCGTAGAACCCAGGGCAGCCGCTGAGGCTGTCGGCCGTAAAGCTCAGCTCACGGCTTGCGCCGGCCGGGATATCCAGCAGCAGCGAGAAATCCTGCTTTCCATGCCCCTGGAAATCGGTGATCCCGGCATACAGCAAAGCTCCCACCAGGGGGCGGTCCAACTCGTTCCTGACACTGAGATGCAGGGGCACACCCGCCGCGCCGGATTTGAGCAAATGCATAGAATCCGGCATAACCGGGGTGACAGTCACTCCCGGCGGGCCCTCGTAGGCCACTGTGCCGCGGTCCCAGGCAGTGGCGGGACGTGGTGAGACAGAGGCTGAAACCAGCAGGGCGCAGAGGAAATTTATAAGGGTTTTCATTGTTTGCCGGGTCGAGTGAGGGTGCGTATCCCGCGGACTGCGGAAGAGGATAATTTCCTGTATAGTAACCCATGCAACCGGTGGGGTCAATAAGGTTGTGTCCCATTTTTAAACGCCCGGGCTGGCTTTTTCCACGCTCCGGGGCGAGGTGGGGCACAGTCGGTTAAACACAGGAAAAATACCAAAATATGGTAAAAATTTTGAGTATCCTTTCGCTTGAACTGACGTTCAAAAACCTGTACATTGAAACAGTCTCCTCAAAATAAAGGCTACAACTTGCCCTGTGCAGATGCGGCTTTTTCCGATAGATCGAGCCAAGCCCGGTTGCCGTAAATCCAGTCTACTAATGCGAAAAGATTCTCGATGGGAGCGTTGTGCCAGGGGGCCGAACTGACCAAACGACCGGCGCGGCGTTCCTGAAAGCACTCCGGGCGCTGTTGCTTGCCTTGTCCTTGAATCATGTATCCACGCAATATGGCAGAGTCGGTCCCCACGCAACCGCAGAGTGGAACGAACATGAAAAACAAAGCGTTGTGCGCCGATGACATCTTTGCTCTCCAGTCCGAATTCTGCTCGATTTTCCAGAATGCCAAGCGGCTGAAAATCCTCTGGTGTCTGAGCGGGGGCGAGATGACAGTCACCCGGATCGCCGAGGAGGCCGGAATCTCTCTGTCCAACGCCTCCCAGCACCTGCGGATCATGAAAGACCGGCGGATTGTCACCTCGCGCAAGGACGGCCAGCGGATTTTCTACCGCATCACCAACGAGAAATTCATCCAGGGACCGATCCTGGTGCGCCAGGGCGTGACCGAGGAGTACGGATTGGACCCCGAGGAAGTCAGGCTCGCTCTTTCCCGGACAACCGAGCTCAAGGCCTGAAACCTGGATTCACCCGAAAGGAGGGCCATGCGCCATAACTCTGTCCAATACTGACAGTTCCGGCCCCGCCAGGACTGTCGAGCGCACGTCGCCGGGGCGCGCCTGCCTCTGCGGCTCCCCGGACCGTGCGTCAACCGCCAACCCACCCGGAGCACTGTTATGCGGAAAATCGCAGGACACATTCTCAAAGCGGGTGCTCTGTCACTGCTCATCGCATACCCGCTGTTCGCGGATGCCGTGATCGACCTGGTGGGCTATTCGCCCCAGCAGGTCACGGAGATGCATCTGACGACACAGCGCTCGACGCCCCTGGCTGTAGCCGGGGTCGGCCAGCCGGTCTTCCTGAATAGCGTGAACACGGGCGCCACCTATGCCTGGTCGATCACGACCAAACCGGGCGGCTCACAGTCTGCGTTGAGCGGGACCTCCACCCGCGAGGTCCATTTCATGCCGGATATGGTCGGCGCCTATGTCGTCAGCCTGACCGTGACCGATACTATCACCACCACGGCCGAGCTTACGGTCAACGCGGCGAACTATGTGGGTATCGGCAATATCGGCGGCGCCTCGCCCTCGTTCTCCAAGGGCCAGTGCGCGGGCTGCCATGCCGATGTCGCTGCCTCGTGGGGCATGACCAATCACGCCACCACGCTGCAGCGGGGAATCAGCGGCACCCTGAGCAGCCATTTCGGCCAGAACTGTGTCCAGTGCCATTCCACCGGCTACGACACCCTGGCGGTCAACGGCGGCTTCGATGACCTGGCCAAGACCGCGGGCTGGACTTTCCCCGCGGTCATGAGCGCCGGGCAGTGGGACACACTGGTCACCCAGCACCCCGACCTGGCCCAGTTGGCCAACGTGCAGTGCGAAAGCTGCCACGGCCCGGGCAGCCAGCACAAGGGCAACAAGTCGGCTATCGCGGTGAGCTACGATGCCGGGGTCTGCGCCTACTGCCATGACAACAAGCCGTACTACGTCATTCCGACCCAGTGGCGGCATTCGTTGCACGGCTCTGCTTTCACGCCCTCCGAGGCGTTCAACCGCGCCGGCAACACCTGCGTGCCCTGCCATACGGCCGAGGGATTTTTCGAGGTCAATTTCAAGGACGCACACACCGCGGCCGCGCCCTACAAGAACGCCAACGGACAGACCTGCCAGGTCTGCCACGACCCGCACGAAAAGGGCGCCGAGCACCAGCTCCGCCTGGCCGAGGACTACCTGTCCCGCGATTCGCTGGGTGTGGCCAAGTACAAGTCCGACGGCACCGCGGCGCACGCCTGCGATGTCTGCCACCATCTGCGTCCCGGCAACGAACTGGTCGGGGCCAGGCTGCACGAGTCGCACCAGAGCGACATGCTCAACGGCACTGTGGGCTACCGCTATGCGGGCAAGAAATATCCCGAGGGCCTGCACGGCCGCTATGTCACGAACCGCTGTGTCGGCTGCCACATGGCCGCGGCCAGCTCGGACAAGAGCGACTACGTGGGCGGGCACACCTTTGCCGTGAAAGCCGAGATCACCGACTCGACCGGTGCGATGCATGAATACTACAACACCCAGGCCTGCACGGGCTGCCACGCCGACATGGGTGAGAATTTCGACTATCACGGCATCCAGACCCGCGTGACCCAGCTCCTGGACCAGATCAAAGCCAAACTGCCCCTGTCCAACTCGGGCAGTCCGCTCTACAGCACCGCCGACTACAACGCCGGCAAGCTGACCGAGAAGCAGTACCGGGCGGCCTACAACTGGTATGTCGTGAACAACGACGGCAGCCGGGGCATCCACAACCCGTCGCTGGCGGTCTCACTGCTGGAGGACGCGCTCGAGGACCTGGGCGGACCTGAGACCAAGACCTGCGATTTCACCGGTGACGGCAAGAACAACATCAGCGACGTGATCTTCTTCCTGCTGCTGCGCCGCGCCGATCCCGAGGACGCCCGTCTGGACTACAACAATGACGGGACCAAGGACATCAGCGACGCGGTGGCCCTGCTGGCCCAGATACGGGCCGGCACCTGCCCGAACAAGAGCACCCTGCTGGCAGCGGCCGGCGAAAGCGGCGTGGAGCCGATGGAGGGTCTGAGCGCCGAGGAAATCCGCTACATCGAGCAGATGGCCGGGCAGTTCAACCTGACCGACGAGGAGAAGGCCGACCTGGCCCTGGCCCTGTACGGCAAGGGCGCCAGAGCCAGCCTGCCCAAGGCTTTCGCTTTGGCGCAGAACACGCCCAATCCGTTCAACCCCTCCACCACGATCAGCTACAGTGTGCCCGAGGGGCAGAACGGCGTGCAGGTGCGTCTGGATGTCTACGACCTGCGCGGCCAGCGCGTGCGCAGCCTGGTTAACGAGCCAAAGGACGCGGGCACGTACACCGTGTTCTGGAACGGCACGGATGAGCGAGGCGGCCGGGTCGCCAGCGGAGTGTATTTCTACCGCTTGCAGGCCGGCAGCTTCGTGCAGACCCGCAAGATGGTAATGCTGAAGTAGTGATTTTATCAGCAGGTTATGGCAGTACGCGGTTACGGCCGCCCAGGTCATCTTGGGCGGCCGTTTTGTTTTGAGGGTATTCTCTTGACAGCTTTGCGGGAGGGATTTATACTTTATTAGTCAACTGACTAACAAAGGAGAGTCCGGATGGAAGAGACCCGAAACCGGCTGATTGAGGGAGCGCGGCGCTGGCTGATCGAGAACGGGCACCAGGAATTCTCGGTGCGCAAGGCGGCCCGCTGCGCCGGGATCAACCACGGCATGGTGCACCACCTGTTCGGCTCCAAAGAGAAATTGGTGCTGGCGGTGCTGGAACATGAACTGGGCAAGCATGTCGACAGCATGGACGACCGGACTGGTGAAGTTGGCAATATCCTGAATACGGAAGAGGCGGAAAAGCGGAAGAAGATGCTCGCCGAGCACCTTATGAAGGATGACGACCATGTCGCGCTGTTACGCGAGATGCTCAGCCTGGCCGAGGAGATGCCGGCCGTGAAGACAATGCTGGCGGGGCATCTGCGCCTGCGGCGGGAGCAGATCGCCTCCCGACTCGGTTCCCGCGACCCGGGTGCGGCCGCCCTTTTTATGGCCGCGATCATGGGCTTGCACTTCCTGCGGGCCATCGACCCGGAGCTGCCGGTCGAGGCCGCGGTGGAAAGTCTCTGGCAGTTGGGTAAAAAGCTGGCTAACGGGGCCACGGAGAAATGAGGGCGTTATGTTCTTCAACATAGTACTCCGAGGGAACGAGATAATGCGGATGAGAAGTCTTCACACGGAGCATGTCGCCCTGAACCGGACGGCCTGCGAGGCTTGCGGCCGGTGCGTGGAGGCCTGCTCGCGGGGAGTGCTGAAAGTGATTTCCATGCTCGGCCTTCACAAGCACGCGCTGGTCAAGAGTGCCGAGCTGTGCACCGGTTGCCTGAAATGCGTCCGGGCCTGCCCGCAGGGGGCGTTGTACTCTATACAGGGGAGTGGAAAATGAACGCTGCACAGAGAAGTCTCGACAAGCGGGCTTTCAGCGCCCAGATGGCTGGGCTTTCCGCGCTGAGCCTGCCCTTTTCCGGCCTGGCCCTGCACCTGTTGCAGGATGCCCCTCTGACCGGGGCCCGTCACGCCTGGATGGCTGTGCACACTGCACTGGGGTTCGTGTTCGTGGCGTTCGGCGCATGGCATGTCTGGCTCAACCGACGCCCCCTGGCCGCCGGTTTCAGGCGGGTGCTCGGCGGGCGGCTCCGGGTGACGCGCGAGGCGCGGCTGGCCCTTCTGATCCTGGCGGCCCTGGTGCTGTTATCCGCCGGGCATGCCCAACTGCCGGTGCATTGAGCCGCAGTCGCACGTAAAATACAAAGAGCCAGCCGTTGCGGCGACTGGCTCTTTGTTTTAATCTGTTCCGGCAGAATCAGGATAGATTACTTCCGCTCCACCTGCCTCAGCAGCATGATCACGCCCGCTATCACCGAAAGCAGCACCAGGGTCGCCCCGCCCAGCCACCAGCGGCGCTTGCCGTGCTCGGCCAGGCTCTGTCCGGCCAGGGTGTCCACCTTGGCGGCCAGGGCCAGCCCCGGGGCGGCGCTCTTGCGCACCTCGTCCGTGTCGAACGAGTGGATGCTGGTGCGGCTCTCGATCAGGCTCTGACGGATGTCGCGCAGGTCGAACTGCAGCTCCGAGACCTCCATCCCGTACTTGGCCGCCTTGTCCACCAGCGAGGTGGTCGAGTCGAGCTGGTGCGACAGCCCGTCCAGCACGCCTTTCATCTCCAGGCCCAGAGCGAATCCAGGGTCGTCCTGGCCGTCCCTGTGGCACTTGCCGCAGGTGGCGCGGTCTCCGGCTCCCAGCATGTCGTCCACCGGATGACGGATGCCGTGGTTGGCGTGACAGGTCACGCAGCCCGACACCCCGATGCTCTCGAAGATCGAGCTGTGGAAACTGGCCTCGTACAGCTTGTCGTTGCGCACGTGGCACAGTCCGCAGACCTGGGCGATATTCTGCACCTCGGGCGGGTAGGCCCCGTGGTTGCCGTGGCAGTCGTTGCAGGCCGGGGCGCCGGTGTCCTCGCGGCCCAGAAGGGCCTCGCCGTGCACGCTGTTGCGGAACAGCGCGTACTGGTTGGTCGGGATGCCGTAATCGGCCATGTATTTCTCATCCGCGTGGCAGGCGGCGCAGGTGCCGGGGACGTTGGTCGGGTAGACCTTGCTGGCGGGGTTTCCCACCTGTCGGATGTCGTGCACACTATGGCAGCTCACGCACTGGGCCGGCTTGGGGTCGCCTTTGCCCAACAAAAGTTCCCCGTGACGGCTGGTGCGGTATTTTTCGAGCTGGTCTACCGGCAATTTGGGGTTGTGCGCGCGCATATAGACCGGGTCGCCGTGGCAGTGGCCGCATAGACCGGGGATCTGCTGGGGCGTGGGCTTGCCGCGGAAATTCTGCTTCGGGTCCTTGCGGTCGTGACGGTTGGGATTGGTGGGGTCGCCGCCGTGGCAGTCGGAGCAGAGCACCCCGTTGTCGGCGTGGATATCATCGTGATAACGCTGGGCCGGCAAGGCGTAGTTCTTCATCAGCCGGCTGTGGCAGCGGATGCAGTTGTTGTCGGTGGCGGTCGGTTTCCCGTCCCCGGACTGCTGCCCTGCGGCCAGGGCCGGCAGGGCGAGCAGCGCCAGCAGGATCGTGAATCTCATCGGTTTCCTCTCAGCCGTTGAGGGCTGGCCGCGGGGTTTGTCACACTCCCCTGCGCGGCCGGTTGTCCGTTCCGGGCGCTCCTCAGGAGAGCAGGTAGCCCAGCACTGTCATCACGAGGATGTAGACCACCACGAACACGCCGAGCCAGGTCACCAGCCGCGCCGTGCCGCCCCGCCCGCCGCTGCGGTCCCAGAACGGCAGGAAGAACCAGACCACGCCGGCCAGGTTGAACAGCATCAGGCCCAGGAACTCGCCCTCCAGCGGGCCCACATGCGCCGGCAGGAACTTGAGGCTCTGGAACATGAACATGAAATACCACTCGGGACGGATGCCGGCCGGGGCCGAGGCGAACGGGTCGGCCTTGATCCCCAGCTCCCAGGGGAAAAACACGGCCAGGGCGTTGATCACGGCCAGGGCGCACATCCAGAAAATGAACTCGCGCAGCACGAAATTGGGGAAGAACGGCATGACCGGCTTGCGCTCCGGCGGCAGGTCCTCCCAGTCGACCGGCTGGCTCATCCCCTGGCGCTGCAGAAGGAAGAGGTGGAAACTGAGCACCAGAGTGAAAATGCCCGGCAGCACGGCCACGTGCAGACCGAAAAAGCGCGACAGCGTGGCCCCGGTCACATCCTGGCCGCCGCGCACCACCTTGAGCACGTAGTCCCCGATCAGCGGTACGCTGCCGGTCATGTCCGTGCCGACCTTGGTGGCGAAAAAGGCGAGCTGGTTCCAGGGCAGAAGGTAGCCGCTGAAACCGAAAGTGAGCACCAGCACCAGCAGGA
Organism: bacterium; assembly: GCA_021372515.1. Lineage (NCBI taxonomy): Bacteria > bacterium. Next base: position 17,126 of record JAJFUG010000039.1, on the reverse strand, counting down.
GCATCCCGCTCATCCAGGTCAGCTCGCGGGGCTTGCGGTAGCTCTTGAGGAAAAACACGCTGAACATGTGGATCATCACGCACAGGACCATCAGGTTGGCCGACCAGGAATGGATGTCCCGCACCAGCCAGCCGAAATTCACCTTGCTCACGATGAACTGGAGGCTTTCGTAGCTGCTGGCCGTGCCGGGGCGGTAGTACATCAGCAGGAGTATGCCGGTGGTCACCTGGACCAGGAACAGAAAGAGAGAGACTCCGCCGAAATAGTACCAGATCGAGGAGCTGCTTTGCGGCACCTCCTTGTGGCGGAGGAAAGCGAAGATGTCCTCCAGGCCCATGCGCTCGTCGAGCCAACGGTAGGCTTTTTCTGGAACGCTCCTGAGCGGCATGGTTCAGGCCTCCCGTGAGATGAAAATCTCGTCGTTCTGGATGTTCACCTTGAGCGGAGTGAGCGGACGGGGCGGAGGCCCCGAGATGTTTATCCCGTTGAGGTCGTACTTACCGTTGTGGCAGGCGCACCAGATCACCCGGTCGGCGGGCATGTACTGCACGGTGCACCCCAGATGCGTGCAGACCGCCAGGAAAGCTTTCACCTCGTTGTCCTGCCTGCGGATCACGATGGCCGGCTGGTTCCCGAACTTCACGATCTTGCCGCTGTTGAGCGCCAGATCGTTGACCTTGCCCGCGCTCACTGTCTCGTTGCCGCTCTCCGCGCCTGTGTCCGGAGGGGTGAGGTACTTGAGCACCGGATAGGTCACTGCGGACAGGAATGTCAGCGAGCCGGCCCCGAGTACGAAGTTGAGGAACCTGCGCCTGCCCTTGTCGCCCGATTCAGGCATGGAAATGCGCTCCTTTGCTGACCCCGTCCCGCACTGCGCCGTCTGGGGCGGGCTGGATTCCGGAGTGGCTGGGAATGTTTTCGCTGGGTTCTGTGGCGTGAGCCGAGCCGTATTCCGGCTGCAAGAGCCGCCGGACAACCTTAAGCTATTTCTTTGAGTCCGCTTTGTCAATCCGGGATTCCACCTCCGGACCGAAAAAACGGGCCGGGAGCGCCGCACGTGCTCGTGGGTGCTCCCGGCCGGAGGTGTAATCTATCTCAGCGATGGCACTGCGTGCAGGCCACTCCGCTGATTCCGCCGCTCAGGTCCTGGCCGTGGCAGGGCAGGCAGCTGTTGATACCGCTCTGTGTGACCACCGTGCCGTGGAAATCCTGGCCGGCGGTCTTGTCCAGCCAACGGGCCGGGTGCCCGCTGGGCCCGTCATGGCAGGTATAGCAGCTCACCTTGGCGTACCCGCCCTTGAAATCCGCGCCGTGGCAGCCGGCGCAATACTGTGTCCCGGTCTGCGACACCCGCACGCCGTGGAAACGCGGGCTGGCGCTGTTGAGCCAGTCGGCCTCGGCCGGATGTCCACTCGGGCCGGCGCCGTGGCAGGTGTAGCAGGAGGCGCCGGAGCTGCCGCCCTTGAAATCGCTGCCGTGGCAGGTGGCGCAGTCGGGCAGCCCGCGTGTGCTGGCGGCCAGGCCGTGGAAACTGGCGTTGGTCTTATCCAGCCAGCCGACCGAGGGATGCCCGCTCGGGCCGTTGTGGCACTGGAAGCAGCTCACTCCGCTTTCGCCGCCCTTGTAGTCGGCGCCGTGGCAGCCGGCGCAGTAGCCCAGGCCGGTCACGCTCATCCGCTTGGCGTGGAACTTGTCCGAGCCCTGATCGAGCCAGCCCGTGGCCGGGTGGCCGCTCGGGTTCTGGTGGCAGCTCTTGCACGAGGCGCCGCTGGTGCCGCCGGAGAGATCGGTCCCGTGGCACTGCGCGCAGTCATGCAGCCCGCGGATGCTGGCAACCAGGCCGTGGAAATTCGCGTTGGTCTTGCTCAGCCAGCCCGAGGCCGGGTGGCCGCTCGGGCCGTTGTGGCACAGGTAGCAGGAGGAGCCGTTGTTTTCCTTGCCCCGGTAATCTTCGCCGTGGCAGACCGTGCAGCCTGCGGCGCCGTCGGCTGCCACCGCCAGGCCGTGGAAATGGGTGCTTGTGCTGTCCATCCAGCCGCCGGGGTGGCCGCTCGGGCCGCCGGCGTGGCACTTGTAGCAGCTCACCTGGCTGGTGCCGCCCTTGTAATCCGCGCCGTGGCAGTCCTGGCAGGAGATCAGGTTCACGTTTTCGATCTTGGCCCCGTGGAACTGGCTCGATGCCGGGTCCATCCAGCCCTCGACATGGGTGTCGGGAGTCTCGAGCTCCTTGCGGTCGGCACAGCCTGCGGCCAACAGTCCGGCCGCGGCCAGGAGCGTCACACTCCGCAGAACGAGGCCCAAAGTCGTTGTTCTCATCGAAAGCACCACTCCCAGGGGGTTGTTTATCAACGGCCGTGACAGGCAGCGCAGACAGGCTGGCTGGACGGGTCATCCGCATGACAGGCGGCGCACTGCTCTATGTTCGCTTTGGCCTGGGCGGCGTGCGCCCCGCCGCTTCCGGCCACTGCCCAGGCGGCCCGCTGGTGCGAGCGCGGGTAGACCTGGCGCTCCTGGTGGCACTGGATGCAGAACGAGCGGTCCTCGTGGCAGGCCGCGCAGTCGGTGCGCTGCGAGCGCACCTCGAGCGGATGTGTGTGCTCGAAGCCGATCGGGTGCACCCGCGGCAGAAGGTTATCGCCCTGGTGGCACTGCTGGCAGTCGTTGCGCTCGTGGCACATCGTGCAGGCGGCGCCGTTGTCCATGCGGGCCTTGTCGCCGTGCTGCTTGCTCCAGGCCGGCATCACATGGTCGGCGGGACGGGGGCCGTTGGGCTCGATGTGGCAGAGGCTGCACTCCTTGCCCGCCTTGACCCCGTCATGGCAGTGCATGCAGAGCGCCATCACCGGCATGTGCGTGGTGGAGCTGCTGTCCGACTCGGCGATCCCCACGTGGCAGCGCTGGCAGTCGATCTTCTCCTCCACGTGCCTGGCGTGGGTGAACTTGGGGCTGTAATCCTTGACCAGACGGCCCATGCGGGGGCTGTCGGTGCGGGTGGTCCAGCCTTTGAGGTCCTGTTCGCCGTGGCATTCGAGGCAGTTTGCCTGCACCGGCATCAGGTCATCCGTGCCCAGGCGGCTGGAGTCGGCTTTCGCGTGGCAGGCGTTGCACTCGATACCCATGCCCAGGTGCAGCTTGTGCGAAAAAGTCACCCCCGCGTCCTCGCGCCGCGGCATAGCTCCCAAGCCCAGGGCGACCAGAAGAACCGACGCGGCCAAAGATACCGGCAGCATGATTTTGAGCGAATTTCTCATCGCGCGGGGACCTTCTCTTTCTCTTAGAATATCTGGCTGTAGTTCAGAGCGAATTTGAGCAGGACCCGGAAGTCCTTGCTGAGGAAATCGTTGTTCAGGTCCTGGAACTCCACGCCGGCCAGGACCGTGCGGTTGGGCCGCCAGTTCAGGCCGAAAGCCGAGGAGAAGACATAGTCGCGGTCGAGTTCCTCGTAAAAGCGGTAGAGCGAGTAGTCCACATCCGCGAACAGCTCCCAGGCCTTGCAGAACACGTAACTGCCGCTGGCCGCAAACCCGTCCTCATCCCCCGAGGCCCCGGCGCCGTGGAAATACGAGACTGAGCCGTAGGGGCAGGCCGCGCCCAGGGTTAGGTAGCTGTCGCTGTCATCCTCGAAGAACACACCGGTGTAGCTGGCGTTGAGGCTCACCCCGGGCTTCAGCTCGCAGGTTACGCCGCCGCGCACCTGCTCGTGGCCCTCCAGGTCGAACCGCTTGAAATAGCTCTTGTCGAACAGGCGCGGCTCGTAGTGACGGTACTCGGCCATGAACCCGAAACGGCTTTCGGCCGGGCGATAGCGGCCGGTCAGCACCGCGCGCTGGAGGCCCGACTCCAGAAGGTTGAAATCGGCGCGGCCCAAGAGGTCCACCCCCTCTGGCAGCTTGACCCGGCCGTCTATGCCCAGCTCGCGGAACGTGGTCTCGCCCTGGTAGCTTTTCTGCTGAAGGCCGAGACCCAGGCCGGCGTTCTTGAGGCTCAGGGTGCGCACGTAGAACCCGCCGCTTTTGGCGCGGTCCCAGCCCTGGAGGTCGAACTTGCGCGAGAACGGGGTCTGGGTGCCCACGTAGCCGGTGACCTCGACCACTTTTCCGATCGACTGGCTGGCCTTGAACCCGTCCAGGGTGAGGCTCGATGGCCCCAGGGTGATCCACTGGCGGCCCAGGCTGAGGCCCGTGCCCTTGTTCTTCCATTCCAGGTAGCCGTTGTACAGGCGCGACTGCGGGTCGTCGTTCAGGTCGAGGCTCAGATCGTCACTCACCTGGAACAAAGTGTGGAAACCCAACTGGCCGGCCTTGCCACGGTCGACCAGGTGCAAGCCGAAACTCTGGAAATAGCGGAAACTGTCCTCGGTGTCACCGCTGAAAGCACCGGGGAAAATCTCGCGGCTGTAGAACAGCGAGCGCGCGTTGCCGCTGAAAGTGAGCTGGGCCGACAGACCGGACACGCACAGCAGCAGCAGGCTCAAAACGGAAGCGGCGACAAAGTGGTGGCGTCGAATGAACATGTCCGTTTTCGATCTGTGGGTGGAGGAGGACCGGCAGCGACGCACTCCGGCTGACAGAAAGCTCATTTCATCGAAATTGTAATAGTCTGATAAAATTGTGTCAACACCCGGGACGTCTTTTTTGCAGATAGACAATGACTATCAATTACTGCTATCGATTCAACGTTTTATATGCATTAAGATTACAGAATATTACCGGGGAATTCAAAACAGGGCTGGTTCGGCCTTGATTCTATCTTCTGCAACCATGGCATAAACCGGACTGCGCGGGAAAATGTTACAGTCTCCATTCAAGATAACAGAGGCCAGGAGGCGGAAACACACCTATTGAGAGGGGCGGCGACTGTCCGGAGCACGGCGATCCCGCGCTCCGGGCTTTTCAGAACGACTTTTCCAGGGCGAACATGGCATAGGTGCTGGAGTAATGGTAATACGCGTCGTTGGAACGGTTGCGCCCGGCGCCCAGCGAGAGCGAGAAAGTCATCCCGCTGAAAAGGCTCTTGCCGTTGTCGGGCAGGCTCTTGGACAGGTCGAGCTCGAACAGGGCGGTGCGGTCGAGGCGGCTTTCGGCGCCAGGGAGCATCTCCCCCGTGGCATCCAGGGCCGGCCGTCCGCTGTAGCGCCGCTGCCTGAGGGTGAGCGCGCCGGTCAGGTCGCTGTGCCAGGGCAGCACCTGGCGCAACTGGATGCGGCCCTCGTGGCCGTTGTAGCTGTAATGGTCGTCGAACAGCTCCTCGTTGTTCAGCACGCTCTCGCCCAGGCCCGACAGGTAGCGGTTGCGGGCCTGCGGGTTAATCCGGGCCGTGTAGCTCAGGCTCAGGCCGGTGCCCTTGGTCAGGCTCTGGGCCACGGTCAGGCCGAGCTTGACCTGCTCGGTGCTTGGGAATTCATCCTGGCGCAGCGTGTACCAATAGGCGCCGTCCGGGACAATGATATCGGACTCCGGGCTGCCGGGGTTGACCATCCAGCCGCCCATGCCGCGCCCGCGCATCTGGCCCATCCGCAGACGGACCTGCTCCATCCGCTGCTCTATCTGCTCCGTGGTGATATAGACCGAGTCGAGGCTCTGGATGCCGGTGGTGTAGTTCTTGTGATAGAACGCGCCGGAGAGCTGGATCGTGGTTCGGCTGGGCAGGAACCAGCTCGCCTGAAGGGCGAAAGTGTTCTCGATGTAGTTGAATTCCTTGAACTCGCTGAACTGGCGGCCGGTCAGGTTGTAGCCGGCCAGCAGCATCAGGTCATCGCGCAGGTAGGTCTTCCAGTTGGCGTAGAACCCGAGCGAGGTGTAGTTGTAGTAGCTGTATTCAGCCGGGTTGACCCGTGTCTCCACGTTGCCGCCCAGGGCCAGACGGTTACGCGAGCCGGGGAACAGGTAGTTGTAGTCCAGGCCGAACTCGTGGACCGAAAAGTCGCGGTGGCTCAGCTCGTTGAACAGGAAGAACTGGCCGTTGTATCCCAGGTAGACCTGGTTGGAGCTTTCCTCGGGTGCGATCTGCCAGCCGAGAGTGGCGTAGGGGATGCTCACCATGTCCGACTGGCCGTAATAGTTGCGGAAGATGTTGTTATCCACCAGGAAATTGGTCCCCACGTGAATATCGGCCTGGGCCGGGGCTTTCCCAGCCAGGGCCAGGGTCGCGCACAACACGGCCAGAAGCATCGTCGATCCGGTACGATTCTTCATTGTTTGTGTCCTTTTCTGAGCTGCTCCATGCGCTGACGTCTGTCGTCGATCCCATCCCCGTCCCGGTCGATGAAACGGTCGCGTCCCGGGTGGGGCATGCCGTTCTGCGCCCCCATGGCCCCGTGCCGCCCCGGCAGGTCCGGGATGCCGTCCGCGTCCTCATCGATGAAATTGCGCAGCATCTCGCGGCGTTCCTCGTTGATGAACCCGAACTTGTAGCCGCGCAGGCTTTTGGTGCTGTAACGCATCCCGGTGATGTCGTTGATGAAGCGGCCGCTGAAATCGATTACGTTATCGCAGACCCCATCGCCGTCCTCGTCCACGAAATCCGGGTTCAGGTCGTTCACCCCGTCGCCGTCCGCATCCACGAACTTGTCGTTCACCCCGTCCTTGTCCGCATCCACAAAGGCGAAGCGGTGGGCATAGGGCTTGCTGTCCACATCGTTCACCCCGTCGCCGTTGGCGTCCCGGAACAGGTCGTTGCGGCCGTCGCGGTCCCGGTCCGTGAACCCGACCACCTTGCCGCCCGATGGCGCTTCGGCCGGCTGCGGGCGGCCCCGCTGTCTGCGCCGGGGACCGCTCCCGTCCTCCGCCGCTGCGGCGCCTTGCTGTACGGCCTTGGCCTCTGTCCCTGAGGCGCGGGTTTCTGCCGGCTGTTCCTTTTTCTTACCGGCCTCTGAGGCGGCGGCGCTTTCCTTGCTCTTGGGCGCGGCGGAGCCTTTATCCTGGTCCGGCGACCCGTAGGCCGGGTGCAGTACGCCCAAGAACAGTATAACGGCCGCCGGGGCCGCGTATTTGAAAATGCCTCTCACCGTGTCTGATCCTTCTGTTCTAAAACCGGCTGGGGCCTGCCAGCGCAGGCCCCGGCCGGTTTCGCGCGCAAGGTGTCAGCGCCTGCCGCCCGCCGCGGCAGCGCCGCGCATGCGGCTGCTGCTGCGGGTGCCCGCGGCGTCCCTTCCGGCTGTACTCCGGCAAGCCTGACGGTAATACTTGCTGTCCGGGTCGAGGGCGTTGACCACTCCGTCGCTGTCGTCGTCTTCCAGGCGGTCGTTGATACCGTTGGCGTTTTCATCCACGAACCCGCGGCCGAGGGTGTTCGGCTCGCGATAGTACTTGCTGTCCGGGTCCAGGTGGTTGATCACCCCGTCACCGTCCGAATCCTCCAGGCGGTCATTGATCCCGTTGGCGTCCTCATCGATGAAGCCGCCGCCCATGCCGCGTCCCGCTCCGCGCCCCATGCCGCGTCCGACCGTGGCCGGGTCGCGGTAGTACTTGCTGTCCGGGTCGAGGGCGTTGATCACGCCATCGCCGTCCGAGTCCTCCAGACGGTCGTTCACACCGTTGGCGTTCTCATCCACGAACCCCCGGCCGAGCTGGTTGGGCTCGCCGCGGTAGAGCTTGCTGTCGGGGTCGTGGGCGTTCACGATACCGTCGCTGTCGTCGTCTTCCAACCGGTCGTTGATCCCGTTGCCGTTCTCATCCACGAAGCCGCCGAACCCGCCGCCGAGACCGCGTCCTAAACCCATCCGTCCCTGTACGGTTGTCTGCTGCTCCACCTGGCCGGCGCCATTCTGCGCCTGAGCCGGGGCGTTCAGCAGGCCCAGGCCCGCCGCCAGAATCACCACTGTGAACATCCGCGCTTTCTTCATCCTGCACCTCCCTGATGCGATTGATAATTGATAAGCCTTTGTTATGCAACTTGTACTGCGCGCGCTGTCCACACTTTATACAAGGAACGTGCCACAGACTGCCGTTGATTCATCGAATTTATGAAACCCCTGTCCACAGGAGCTTTGCTCCGGGAGTCTCTTTTTTCTGTACGGAATGCAGCCAATGTTTCAGACAGAATGTCGACCAAATCGTCGAGAGCGGTTCGACAAAATTGTCGAACCGGGGCACTCATTTTATCCCCAGGCGGGACATCCGGTAGCGCAAGGTGCGCTCCGACAGCCCCAGGCGCTCGGCAGCCTTGACCTGCACCCCGCCGGAGGCCTCCAGGGCCTCCAGGATCATCCGCCGCTCCAGGCGCTCCACCGAGTCGGTCAGGGAGTCTCCGGCCGCCCCGGAATCTCGTCCTCCGCCGGGCAGCGAGAGGCTGAACGGCAGGTCCTCGGCGCAGATCACCGCGCCGCGGCAGAGCACCATGGCGCGCTCCACTATATTCTGCAGCTCGCGGATGTTGCCCGGAAAGTCGTAGCGGGCCAGGATATCCAGGGCCTCGCGCGATATGCTTTTCTCGCCCAGGCGCTCGCGGTGACGGTCCAGGAAATGGTCCACCAGGGGACGGATGTCCTCGCGGCGCTCGCGCAGCGGCGGGATGTGGATGTTGACCACGTTGACCCGGTAGTAGAAATCCTCCCGGAAATGGCCCTCCGCGATGGCTTTCGACAGGTCGCGGTTGGTGGCGGTGATCAGGCGCACGTCCGCCTTGAGCGTGCGGTCCGAGCCGACCCGCTCGAAAGTGTGCTCCTGCAGGAACCGCAGCAGCTTGACCTGTATCTCGGGGCTGATCTCGCCCAGCTCGTCCAGGAACAGCGAGCCGCAGTCCGCCGCCTCCAGCTTGCCCTGGCGCTGACGGATCGCGCCGGTGAACGCGCCTTTCTCGTGGCCGAACAGCTCGCTCTCGATCAGGTTGCGGTTGAGCGCGGCGCAGTTGACCACCACGAATGGCTTGTCGCGGCGGTCGCTGGCGGCGTGGATCGCCTTGGCCACCATTTCCTTGCCCGTGCCGCTCTCGCCGGTGATCAGCACCGGCGAGTCCACCCGCGCCACGCGGGCGGCCAGGTTGAGCACCGCCTCCATCGCCCCGCTCAGCGAGACTATGTCCACGCTCTGCAGCGGCTCGGCCAGCTTGCGGCGCAGGTCACGGTTCTCGGCCAGGAGGCGTCGTTTCTCCAGGGCGCGCTCCAGCGAAATCTCCAGCTTCTCCAAATCGACCGGCTTGGTCAGGTACTCGTAGGCCCCCTGCTTGACCGCCTGCACGGCCGAGGGGACATCCCCGAAAGCGGTGATCAGGATTACCTCGGTCTCGGGGTTGAGGGCCTTGACCCGGCCGAGCAGCTCCAGCCCGTCGATGCCCTGCATTTTCTGGTCGGTCAGCACCAGGTCGAACGAGGCGTTTTTCAACTGCTCCAGAGCCTGTTCGCCCGAGGCGGCCTGTTCCACCGCGTAGCCGCGCTTGGCCAGGAACCCGGCCAGAGTCGTGCGCTGACGCTCCTCATCCTCCACCACCAGCAGGCTGCCTTTGTTCATCTTTCCTCCAGCTATGTAATAAATCCAATGTTATTGTATTTCGCCGGGGGCTCATTCCCGCCGCAGCGGCAGGGCGAAAACGAACCGCGCGCCGCCGGCCGGCGGGCTTTCCAGACGGATCGAGCCACCGTGCTCGGTGATAATCCGCTGCACTATGGCCAGGCCCAGGCCCAGGCCGCCGGGACGGGTGCTGTAGAACGGCTCGAACACCTTCTCGGCCTCAGGAGCGGGGATGCCGGGGCCGTTGTCGCTCACGCTCACCCGGTACTGGCTGTCCGTGCTTTCGCCCCGCACCTCGATCCGCCCGCCCGTGGGCAGGAAATCCAGGGCGTTGCGGATGAGGTTGGTCAGCACCTGGCCCACTTGGTCCGGGTCGAACAGGAACTCCGGCGCCGGCCCGACAGTCCGCTCCAGGCGCACCCCGTGGCTTTCCACCTCGGGTGAGAGAAAGTCCAGGGTCTCGCCGATAAGCGCGGGCAGGGAGGCTTTCCTGAGGCGCGGCTCCGGGAAACGGGCCAGGCGTAGGAACTGCTCCACGATCCGGTTCAGGCGCTCCACCTCGGCCAGCACGATGCCGATGAACTCATCGTACTCGGCGCGTTCGGCCTCAGCGGGCGAGAACTCCAGGCGCAGGCGCTGGACGTTCATGGCGATGGCGTTGAGCGGGTTGCGTATCTCGTGGGCCACCCCGGCCGAGATTTCGGCCATGGTCTTGTATTTCTGGCTGAGCAGCACCATCTCCTCGGCCCGGCGGCGGTCGGTCAGATCGGAGAGGATCACGATGGTGTAGCGGCTGTCCTCCAGCCAGAGCGGGGCGGTGGAAAGGAGCAGCGGCACCGGGGCGGCGCGGTCCGGGCGGCGCAGCTCCACCTCGGCCATGTCGGTCCAGCCGAGGCCGTGGCGCTCTATCAGCGCGGCCAGCTCGGGGTTGAGTTCGCTCAAGCTACGGCCCTCCACCTCCGGGCTGCTCACCCCGCACAGTCCCCGGCAGGCCTCGTTGTAGAGCAGCACGCGGCTGCTGTCATCCAGCACGATCACCGCCTCGGACATGCTCTGCAGCACGCTGTCCGACAGGCCCTTGATCCGGGCGTGCTCCTGCTCCAGCCGCAGCTGGCGCCGTCCGGCCAGGTACAGCACACCCACCACGCTGAGCAGGATCCCCAGCAGGGCCATGCCCAGGGCGAAACGCTTGCGGTCCAGGGCGGCGATGGAGCGCACCTCGGCCGTGGAGATACCCACCCGCAGGTAGCCGTAGCTCTCGCCCGCCCACTGGAACTGGGCGGCCAGCTCGTAGACCTCCTCGCCGAAATAGTCCTTGTAGCGGCCGCGTATCTCATCCGGGGGGATGGGGAAAAACGGGTCCGCGGCCAGGCTGCCGATCTCGCGCACGCCGCTGGAGGCGGCGATGATGCCCAGGCTGTCCTGCAGCACGGCGTACGAGACGCCCTTGACCGCGGACAGGTCGTCCAGGATCAGGCCGATCCCCAGGCGGCGGCGGATGTCGTAGAGGGCCTCGGCGCGGGCGCAGGCCACCGCCCGGCGGCCATCGGGGGCGAGCACCGCAGTGGCGAATATTTCGTTGTACGTGTCGGGTCGTCCCGGTTCGGGCGGCTCGTCGATGAAAGAGGTGCTGTAGTCCCAGACTGCCGGGACCACGGCCAGTTGCTCGGGGATCGAATCCCTGGCGTGGGCCGGGTCGCTGGTGGCCAGGAGCCACCCGTCCGCGTTATAGAGGTCGATCCGGGCCAGGTCGTTCAGCTGGCTCATGCGGCGCAGGGAGGCCTCGAGCGCGGGGCCGGTGCTGCCGCTCAGCAGGGCCTGGCGGGCGTTGTCGGCCAGGCGCGCGCCCAGGCTCAGGGTGAGTTCGTGGTCGGCCATCAGCGAGTTTTCCAGCCCGTGCAGAAGGCTTTCCATCAGAGCCGTGCCCTTGCTGTAGAGCATGCGGTCCAGGTTCTCGCTGTTGGAGCGGTGCTCCAGCCAGGAAAACCAGGGCACAGCCACGGCCACCAGCGCGACCACCGCGCCCGAGGCCCTGAGCGGAGTCAGGCGCCATTTCATTTCGGCAGTCCATCTTGAATGGGGGAACGGTTGCATCAGCTCCGCAGGGATTATACTGCAAATAGTCTGCCGGGCCAAGACAGATTTTCAGTTACGCCTTGCGGTGTAGAGGATGGTCACGCCGAAAGTGAGGGGACGGGCCTCGGCCCGGGCGAACCCGGCCTCGGCCAGGGCCGCCAGCATGCGCTCGGGGCTCAGGAATGCCTGGATGGAGCTGGAAAGGTAGCCGTAAGCCGCGCCGGAGCCGGCCAGGAGCTTTCCGGCCAGGGGCACGGCCAGGCGCAGGTAGGGACGGTAGACCGCGCGAAGGAAAGCTCCCTGCGGCGGGGCGAACTCCAGCACGGCCAATTGTCCGCCGGGGGCCAGCACGCGGTGGATCTCGCTCAGGCCGCGGTCCAGGCGCGCGAAATTGCGCACCCCGAAAGCCACGCCCGCCGCGCCGAATGAGCGGTCGGCAAAAGGCAGGCCCAGAGCATCCGCACGGGCCACGTTCCAGCGCGCGCCCGCCGGGGCACAGGCAGAGAGCTTGCCACGGGCGGAGTCGCACATGCGGCCCGAGAAATCAGCGGCCACGAGCGGGGTGCAGCCCGGGGCGCGGCGCAGGAATTCCAGGGCCACATCCCCGGTGCCGCAGCAAAGGTCGAGCACCGGGCCGTCCGCGCCGGATAGATTCCGCACCAGCTCGCGCCGCCAGCGGCGGTCCTGGCCCAGGCTGAGCAGGCGGTTCAAAAGGTCGTAGCGCTCGACAATATTGTCGAACATGCGACGGATTTCGTCGGCTTGGGGCACAGGAAACTCACTTTTCCAAACAGGAGCGTATATCCGCCTCCCCCTGCTTTGAAAAATGGGGACCGAGGCAGTAATGTCCGGTTAGGTTTTTGCATACCAGTTTTACGGGCGAACACAAGGTTCGTCCCTACTATACCAGCTGGCCCCCCAGGACGGTAAACCTGTTTGCGGCTGTCAGGCCGCCGCAGTTCAGCCTTTGGGGGCCGCACCTGTCTGAGCCTCCCGCCAGGGCAGCGTGTAATCGAGCCTTAAACGGCCGGGGCTGAAAATGCAGCACAGTCCGGCGGCGATTCGCGGCAGCGCCGCCGCTGCAACGCGGCAGCGGAATCGAAGAGTCGGAAACACAAAGGGTTGAAAAAGAGCCGTGGTTGGGACGAGTTTGCGGCCCCCGCTGGCTTTGCTGCTTTGGCCGAAACCAAAGCAGAAAAAAGCTTTCAATTCCCCTCTTCAAGTTCCTAACCGGACATTGCTGGGACCGAGGGGGATTTATCCAAAACAATTGGGCACGGTGCACCGTGTCCCACCAGCATTAATTCCAGTTCGATCCATATCCCGGCAGGGGTAACCGGCCAGGTCGCCCCATTTTCACACCCCGGCGGCTACTGCCGCCACCCCTCTTTTTAGAGCAGGGGAATTAAATGAAAGCTAAACGGCGACAGATTAAAGCTCACTATCAACCACCACCTTACTGGCTCTTCAGCACCTCGAGCATGGCGATCATGTTCGCGGCCGGGACATCCTTGGGTGTGTCGTGGGCCGGGCTGCACACGTAGCCGCCGCCTGCACCGATATTCTCGATCAGCCGCCGGGTCTCATCACGCACCTGCTGCGGCGTGCCGTAGGGCAGGATTTTCTGCGTGCTCATCCCGCCGTAGAACGCCAGACGGTCGCCGTAGCGGGCCTTGACCTGCACGATATCCATCACCTCGGGCTGGAACGGGTTGAACATGTCCACCCCGATCTCGATCAGGTCCTCGAAGATCTCGCTCACATCCCCGCAGGAGTGGATCAGCACTTTCATCCCCGCGGCGTGGCAGGCGCGGTACTCCTCGGCCGCGCGCGGCTTGATGAAGCGCCGCCACAGCTCGGGGCCCATGATCAGGCCGTGCTGCTGGCCCCAGTCATCGCCGAACAGGATCGCATCCACCGGGTAGCGGCTCACGCCCCCGATTATTTTGAGGTTCCACTCCAGGATGCGGTCCAGCAGGGCATCAACAAACGCCGGCCGCTCGATCATGTCCATGAGCAGGTTCTCCACGCCGCGCAGGGTCCAGGCCCGCTCGTAGAGGGTGAACCCGAAGTCGTTCACCCGGAAACGCTCCGGGTTGGCGCGGCAGAACGCCTCGTGGCCGGAGAAACGCTCGGCGCTGAACGGGTCGGGGAATTCCAGGCGCGCCAGGTCGGGCTCGGGCAGCACCAGGCGGCTGTGGTCCACGTTGCCGATGTCCTTGTCCAGGGTGCGGTCCCAGATCACGCCGAACTCATCGCTCCAGAAATCGGGCTCGATTTCGCGCCAGGCATCCGGCGGCACGGCCTCGATCTTGGCGAAATGGTTGCCGCAGGCGGAGTCCAGGTCATCCGTGCCAAGGGCCGCGGCCAGGGCCTCGCGGGCCGGGATGGTGAAACAGAGGTGCCAGGGGCAGATGTCAGGCTGGGTGTGCGCCAGGGCGGTCAGCACTCTTTCGCGGGGTGTCATCTTTTCTCCGGAATAGCGGTTACTTACAGTGTCACAAGGATTTCTTGCCGCTCAAGCTCTCGATGTCGATCCGCACCAGAAGGGTGCGCTCCAGGCTGGGGCCGTGGTAGTCGCCGGTCGGGCCGCCGTAGTGGCTCATTATCACATCCAGGCCGCGCACTTTTTCCGCCGGGTCCTCCACCAGGGCCGCCCGCCCGAACGCGATCACGCTGCGGTATTTCATGGTCCAGTCGCAGGCGCGTCCCACCGTGACCATGCGCGAGTCGAGCTCAGCCTCCACGCAGACCCGGTTGTCGCGGCGCAGGGCCTCGACCTTGCGGCCCTCGCGGGCGCAGTGGAACCAGAGGCAGCCGCCGGCGCTGTCATAGCCGCAGTTCACAGGCACCACATAGGGGCCCTCGGCATCCACCAGGCCGAGGTGGAATACGGGCGCCTGTTTCAGGATCGATTCCATCTCGGCACGGTCCGTGATTTCCCGCTCTTTTCTGCGCATCCAGCCTCCGGTTGTGGCAGCCATTGATTGACCGAACATGGAGTTACCAATCTACACGCGGCGCGCCAGTGGCGCAAGACGGCGCTACTGGGATGGATGGCCGGCCTCCGGGCATTGCAAATCCGGTCTCAAATCCATAATATTAGACAGCAACACATCTGCAGCCCGGCCTCGGGAGGCCGGGTCCGCAGGCTGTTCCAAACTGGTATTCCAGAAGTACAACACACATGTAATCTCAGGAAGGAGAGGAGCATGGCTGAACTGAAAGACCTTTTCCAGAGCGCCGATTTCAAGACCGAAAAGCACGCCCCGGTGATAGAGCTTCCCCAGGCCGTGAAAAAGGGTGAGGTATTCAAGGTTTGCGCCTCGGTGGGCAAGGAAATCGCCCACCCCAACACCACGGCGCACCATATCCGCTGGATCGAGCTGTATTTCCAGCCCGAGGGCGAAAAATTCCCGTTCCAGGTGGCCCGGGCCGAGTTCACCTGCCACGGGGAGGGCCTTCAGGGCGCCGACAGCAGCACGGTCTACACCGCCCCCGCGGTGAGCGTGAGCCTCAAGAGCGACAAGAGCGGCACGCTGTACGCCTCCAGCTATTGCAACATCCACGGGCTCTGGCAGTCCGCGGCCAAGGTGAGCGTGGAATAGCGGCATATCTGTACTGAAGAAAATCTAAATGTTCCGGATGAAGCCGCCCCTCCCTCGGCTGGGGCGGTTTTTTTATGGTGGAGATCGGGGGGACTTGAACGGGGCCGCCGGAATAGTGCACATTGTATAGTGTGCGTAAACCACAATCTTAGCCGGACAAATATCAATGATACTCCGGGGCGCCTCGCCCCGACAACAGTCATGGTTTGCAAAGGGAGGGCTTATGCAGTGGAAAGAGATGCTGCGCCTGGAGCTGGAGGGCGCTTTCCGCGCCACCGAGGGCCTGTTCGACCTGGTGGGGGGGAGCAGCCTGGACTGGAAACCCTCGGCCAAGAATAACTGGATGACCACCGGCCAGCTCCTTATGCACCTTACATGCGCCTGCGGGGCCGGGATGCACGGGTTTGCAACCGGCGACTGGGGCGTGCCGCCCGAGGACATGGCCGCCGACAGCAGGCTGCCCCCGGCCGAAAAGCTGCCCACAATCGGCAGTGTCAAGGAAGCCAAGGCCAAGCTGGCCGAGGATAAGGCTCTGGCCTACAAGACCCTGGAGGCTTGCAGCGAACAGCAGCTTTCCACCCAGATGGCCAAGGCCCCCTGGGACAACCTGGACATGGTGCTGGGACAGCGTTTTCTGCAGATGGTGCACCACCTGAACCAGCACAAGGCGCAGCTTTTCTATTACCTGAAGCTGCAGGGCCAGCCGGTCAACACCATGCACCTGTGGGGAGTGTAGAAGCAACGGAAGGGCTGTGATCAGGGATAAAAAAAGGGCCACCCGTAAACTACGGGTGGCCCTTGCTGTTTACCTGGAATTATTTCAGCGCCGACTCGGAGGATCCCTGGATGTCGAAGAAAGTCTCCTCCGTGTCCCACTGGCCGCTCACGTTGTCCCGCACCTGGATCACGATCCGGTAGGCCCCGCTTTCCAGGCCCTGGGTGTCGAGGCTGAAAATCTCGGGGGCGCGGTCGCCGCGCCAGTCGGCCCGGCGCTCGAAGGACTGGGTGATCGAGGTGCGCGGGCCGGAGAGGTTGAACGTGAGCAGTTGGAACACCTTGCCCGCGTATTTCTTGACCCGGCTTTCGCCCTCCTCCAGACGGACCACGTCGATCCATTCCGTGTAATTGCGCTCGCCGTCACTGCCGGGCCGAAGGTTGTAGACCTCGAAATAGACTGTCACCTCCTCGCCCCGTCCGAAACGGGTGGAGGGCCGCGGCACGAACCGTTCGCCGCAGCGCTCCGGGCTTTCCAGGGCCGTGGCGGCTGGGGCGCCCAGCACCACTGCGCTCAGGCGCAGGCTTTCCGGCTCGAAGGGAGGGAATTCCAGTTCGCCCTTGCCCATCCATTTCTCATCCGCCGAGGCCATGCGTACGGTGTAGTGGTACTTGCCCGGGAAGACCGTTATCCGGTGACGGGCCAGCCAGAGGTCGCGGTCTTTTTCCTGTTTCACCCGGAACACCTCGCCGCGGGTCAGGCCAATGAAACCCCAGAGGCTGTCGTAGACCGCGATGTCGGCCGTGGGGGTTTCGCCTTTTGGCAGCCAGTCATCCTGGTAGAACTCCACCTCGTTGTCGAACGAGTTTGCGGCCAGGAACTGGGCCATGTAGTACTCCAGCGTATAGTTCACCCGGGGGTCGATGAAACGCTCGGAGCCCACCACCTTCAGCATATCCAGCTTGGGCCCCTGGCTCTGTTCCGGGATGAAAACGTACTCCCCGGCCAGATCGTAGTCCACGAACAACAGGGTGGCTTTACCGTAGTACCAGTACTCGCTGTTGAGCCCGATCACCGCGCTCTCGCGGTACCGCGTGTTGCTCTGGGGGTCCTGCGGTATAATTACCCGTTGATTTTTCTTATTGCCGACACTAAAGACTCTCTCCGGTGCTTTAGCCCTGTCCAACTCGCCGATTTCACCCGAGTCGTAATGTCTCTCCAGCTTGTCCGGCGGGCCCAGGCGCACCCAGACCACCCCGCGCGGGTCGAGGCCCAGGATCG